>JAHFRE010000054.1 GCA_023258955.1 Sterolibacterium sp. | reverse complement strand
CACGAAGCGTAGCTGCGGTCTCCTCTGGAAGATTGCGATAGCCCGCCATCACTTGCGGTCCGCGGATTCGTATTTCGCCCTTTTCGCCGACAGGTAGTGAAAGTAGACCGGTCTCCAAATCGACAATTTCTACTGTCGTGTCTGGAACGGGCATGCCCACTGAGCCAGCCTTTCTAATCCCATTTTGTGGATTAAACGCTACGACGGGCCCGGCTTCTGACTGACCATAGCCTTCGATCACCGCTGCGCCCGTAGCGCTCTCCCAGCGCCGTAGCAACTCCTCGGGGAGTGCCGCCGAGCCGGAGTAGGATAGATGCAGGCACGAGAAGTCCGCACGGCCAAAGTCTGGATGGCTCATCAGTCCTACGAACAACGTTGGACTACCCGCAAAGATTGTTATTTGCTCGCGCAGCAGAAGTTCGAATACTGCCTCAGGTGTATAGCGTGGCAACACGACAAGTGCACCACGCGAATAGACCATGTTGTGCAAGCACATTGCAGACGCATAGACATGGAACAAGGGCATGACGCAAAGCAGACGCTCACAGTCCTTGCGCGTAGGAACCAATGCTTCGCGCTGAGAGATATTAGTGGCAACCGAGTGGTGCGTCAGATTGACTCCTTTCGGACGGCCAGTCGTTCCTCCCGTATATTGAAGGGTCGCGAGCATTGTCGGACTCGGCATTGGTTGCGGCAGTTCGATATCCGTAGCATCACGCCAAGCGGTAAGGCTTCTTCCAACTACGCCTACCCGAATACGTTTGGCAATTCCATACTCGTCAGCCAGTCCAGCGATTACATTGTGCTTTTCGTCAGCATAGATGACTACATGCAAGTCCGCGTCCTCGAAAATGACCCGCAATTCCCTCTCTGTGTACATCGGATTGCATGGCACTGCCTGGGCACCTGCCGCATGTACTGCGAACAGGGCTATACAGATGTCCGGCGAGTTGCCCAGGACAATACCGACGCGCCTGCCGCTTGCACCTAGTCCAACCAGTTCGTCGGAAAACCAAGCGACACAACGCAAATACTGCGCATAGGTCAGGCGTTCATCGTGGCAGACAAGGGCTTCGTGCTGAGGCGCTTCCATCGCCGCAGCACGAAGCATATGTACCACCGTCGGGTAGACATTGGGCATCGTGCTCATATATTCACGCTCTCCGCGCTGAGATTGCGTCCCAATTTACCGCCTCTATTTGATGAGTTTCCATTCACCACCGATAGCTTCGACCAGAACTCGGGAGCGCTTGTCTACACCATTGTGGTCCGCAGGCGTTGTGTTGTAGACCGCGTGGGTGCCAACCACCTCTTTGGCGTTCTCCAGTGCGTCACGAAGGGCCGAACGAAACTCCTGTGTTCCCGGTTTGGCCTTCTTCAATGCGATTGGTACTGCTTGCGCCAGTCGCAAATATGCGTCGTAGCTATAGGCAGCGAAGGCATTGCGACTACCAACGCCATAAGCAGACTCGTAAAGTTTTGTAAACTCAAGAGCGACCTTTTTAATCGGATTACTGTCGGGCAACTGTTCAGCAACCATAACCGGCCCGGTCGGTGCCATCGCATGCTCGATGTTCTTGCCGCCGACACGGAGAAAGTCGCGGTTTATTACGCCGTGGTTGTGGTAGATCGGTCCCTTGTAGCCTCGCTCAACTAGCGCCAGGTGGGGCAGCGTTCCAGGTGTGCCAGATCCGCCTGCAACCACTGCATCGGGATGGACGCTTATAACCTTCAATGTCTGCGCTGTGACACTCGTGTCCGTGCGTGCAAACCGCTCGTTGGTGACAATCGTTATGCCAGCTGGCTCTGCCTGGGACGCAAATCCCTTGTAGACAAGATCACCCCAGGAGTCGCTGAAGCCGATATAGCCGACCGTCTTCACTTTGTTTGCCTTCATGTGCTCGACTACAACCTCCATCATGACAGGAACCGGCTGAGGAATCGGAAACGTCCACTCAAGCTTATTTGGTGGCGCTGCGACCGGTGACAGGGCAATCTGTGGCGTCTTCAACTCGCTCGCGACCTCAACGACCGCAGTGGCTGTAGGAACACTAGTTGAGCCTATCAGGACATCGACTTTGTCCTCGGTGATCAATTTCCGCGCATTCTTGACTGCGGAGGATGGGTCAGTAGCATCATCGAGGACGATGTAACGAACCTTTTCGCCACCAAGCGTAGCCGGCAATATCGTAAATGCGTTCTTGTATGGAATTCCCAGCGAGGCGCCTGGGCCCGTGGCACCAACCAGGACGCCAACAACGACTTCTGCTTTGACGGGTAAGCAAGTAAATGCCAAGACAAGCAGTGGTGCAGCTAATAGCTTCTTAGTCACGCTTTGCCCCTTTCAAAATTGAATAAAGTCAAGAAAATGCAGCGACCTGGATGTTCGCCTCTAACCAAATGCCGCATGTAGTTACGCGTGCTACATCGTTTGCGAAGCAGCCACACCGAGAATCTCGCCCCCTCATCCTGACGTGCTACGTCGAGGCCGCAATCGCAAATACATTGAATCAAACGGTCCGCCATTTGTGCATCACTTGATACCAACAGAACCTCGAGGCACGAATCCAGCAAGCAGAGAAACCGACCGGCCGGTAGGCATTGGTACTATATTGGTAGTACGCTAGGCTGTCAAGCCTGCACGACGATTCGCCAGTGATACTGCCTAAGGGCCGAGAGCAATGACGCCAATGCTGAGCAAATCACCCAACATTCCGTAACTCTCCAAATTGGGTAACCTAGACCGCTGAAACCCTAACAAGCCGCCTTGGATTGCCAAGATCGGTTACTGAATCGACCACCCGATGTCCGGGAATTCGGCAACCGATGTGCAATCTACGACAAGACTCAGCTTCCGTCCCTTCGCAGCAATCCCTTCATAAATATGTCGACCATTGTTTTGGCCACTTGGGGGCCCGTCTTCGGTCGAGAATGATCAAACCAATTGCATATCCAACTGCACATGCCGATAGCCCCAAAAGCACTGTACGTTGGGTGAAACCCGGGCTCGCAGCGGTCAAGGCGCTTCAGCTCGGCAATCGCATCTCTTGCAAGATGCAACGCTCTCCGCCATGCAGCCTTGATCTCCTTACGATGCTTGGGCGACAACTGCTTAGTTTCATTGATCATCACCTGTAGAGACGAATCCGACGTGTGTAGCAAAGCATAGTCACTGAGAAATTTACGCAGTCTCTTCTCTGGGTCTGATTCTCGTTCTGCCTCTTCGATCATCGGCGTCAACAGATCATCGAGATGCCTCTTGTGAATGAAGTAGAGGATGTCTTCTTTGCTCTGGAAATAGTGGTAGAGACCAGCCTTGGTCAAGCCTGCCTGTTTTGCGATCAACGATACGGGAGTCGCTTCATAGCCATGCTCAAGAAACAGGCCAATGGCAATCGCGGCAAGTCTTGAAGGTTGGTCCATCGTTACCGGAGAACGGGTACTCTTGGTGGGGCGTGCTCTCATGGTGAATGGTATGCTTGCGCAAATTTCCCGAAGTTGTTGAATGATTTACAATTATATTCCATTTAAACACGCGACTAAATCCATCCTTACCGACGAATCCGCCGCAGGCTCAAGGCCTACCAGCTGTCTTTTGGCCCCGGAGAACCAAGACTATCAATTTGGTAGCGCATGCGTTCCCTCCCTTTTTGGGACGAATATGTGAGCAAGTGTCAAGTTTTGTCAGAAACGAATGTCATCAACCTCTCTAATGAATTTATGCCGTCCCGACGGCCGCACGGCTAGTGCGCTGCAGTGCGCGACCGGACGGCCGGTCGGGCATTTATAGAGTGATATCCCGCCAATGTCAATACACCTGGAGCAGACCCTAGAGCAGCATAGATGTCGAACATTCGGCGGCGTCAGTTCCGCCGAGCAATTGACGTGATGTCGCACGGCGTGAGTATTCCACGCCGAACTGGACACGAATTCCACGGCAATCACCGTTCGCGGCAGCGTTGCAGAGGTAGAGCGCGGCCCTCAGTCAGCTAAGCTGGCACTGGGGTCCTTGCTGTTTACAGCGAATCAAGATGCTAGTACCGTGTACAACCCGTTTTCGGGATAGCAGGACATGGATCCAAAACTTTTTGAATACTTCGCCCGAGTCGCCGAGCTTGGGAGCATCAATCTCGCCGCGCGCCTGCTGGACATATCGCAACCGTCGCTTTCGCGCCATATCGCGGCCCTTGAAAGGGAGGTAAAGGCTGAGCTGTTCGTCCGAGGGCAGCGCGGTGTGTCGTTGACAACCGCCGGATGTGCTTTACTTGAGCAAGTCAGGCCGATCATCGAGCAGATCAGCCAGTTGCGTGGCGCTGTCGGCCGCTCAACAGCCGAACAGGTGGTCGTCGCGATGCCATCCTCGCTACGAACACTCGTGACCGGCCCAATGGTCGCGTCGCTAAGCAAGACCCACCCGCTACTTCGCATCCGTGTCTACGAAGGCTTGTCCGATGCAATTAGAGGATGGCAACGGAATGGACTAATCGACGTTGGTATTGTTGCCTTTGGATATGACCAGGTAACGCATTTTGATCAAACGCCGCTGGTACGCGAGCCGCTGCTGCTGGTCGGAAGTCGGGATACCAAACTGGACCAAGAGCGTCCCGTCGATTTCGAACACCTTGCGTCTCTAAAGTTTGTAATGCCGGGCCGCCCCAACCGATTGCGGCACATTGTTGAAAATGCAATGCAGCGCCGTGGAATCGAGCTCCAATCAGCCATTGAGGCCGAGTCTGTAGATCTTAACCTGGAGTTCGTTGCACGAGGCGTCGGTTACACCATTCTTCCCTACAGCGCGATTCACGGCTTGCGATCAACAGAGCATTCTTGGGCACCAGTGGTCGGGCTCTTCGTGGCATGGGGTCTAGTTCTCAATGACGCGCGCAAACACGCCCATGGCATCGCCATCACTTCCGACGCGCTTGTCAAGACCGTGCACGAGGCTGTCGCCCGCAAACAATGGCATTGCGCTGAATTGACTGACACATCGCGATCGAACAATCCCGAATCCGAATAGAAGCTGTGCCTAAGCCCAAGAACTGCAAACGTGAAGCACCTGGTTTCCGCCGGCGCACCGTCTAACCAAGGAACAAGACGCGGTCACCTTGCCACTTGAGGTCGGCTTTCAAGCCGGCCTTTTCGTTAATGCTTCCAACATATTCCGCAACTTCTTGCCCTTTTGCATCGTTTCCTAGTGGCCTCGGGCTACCGTCTGGCTCGATCCAGCAGGGGATAAAGCCAGCGTTTTGAACACCAGCGGGACCCGCGACGCAAATCGCTGCCATTGTATTCTTGGCTTCTGGATGAAACGGGTAGGTCGGGTACGTCGGATCTGGTTCAAAGCCGAAGAGTTCCCTGCGTTTCTTAGCCCAAGCCATTCGAACGGGGTTGGTGTTTTCGACAGCGTTGACGCTCAGCTGGCGGGTCACCGTGACATAGTTGTTCAGCCCATGAAATATCGGTTTCCCTTTATATGTCTCGACTCCCCTCAGTAGGTGCGCGTGATGGCCAACAACAATATCCGCGCCAGCATCTACAGCGGCCCGTGTGACCTGCTGTTCGTACATCGCTAGCGTCGCTGGAACATGGCCGATACCCTTGTGCAATGCCACAACAACTACGTGAACCTGCTTCCTTAGCGCTTCGATATCCGCAACCATGGCCCCAAGTGTCACTGGCTCAGCGAATGAATAGGTTGCACTTGGCGGACCACCGGGGCTTTCGTAGTCGAGACCATATTGTGTGATTATCTCGATATAGGCAGCGCCCGCCTTGTTGTGCGTGGCCCAGGACAACTTGGGCCCCACGCAGTTGTAGCTAAGCACGCCAACACTGATACCTTTCTTCTCGATGATGGCCGGCAGGCGCGCCTCCCCAATATTCATCCCCGCGCCTGTTGTCTTTATGCCCTGCGAGCGAAGTGCCGCGATCGTGTCCTCCACACCGGCCGGACCCGAATCGAATAGGTGATTACCCGCCAACGTGGCTATGTCGAACCCCGCCCGACCGAGGGCATTCAAATGCGAGGGATCGACAGCGTCCGCAGGTGCGCTTAGCCCATAAATAGCCGTTGGGCGAACCGTATGCGGGATTTCCACATGGCCAATCAGGACATCCGCACGTTCAAACAGTGGCATCGAGTGGGAGAACAAAGGGTCAGGGTCCGGCAAGCTGAGGACTAGATCACCGGTGAGAACTATTTCTATGGTGGGTGTCGAGATCATAACTTTTGGCCGAAGTAATTGGAGATTAATGGATCGTGCCTGCCTAGGTGCTGTTCTTCATGCCAAAACTCCCTGCCAGCTCACGCATCAAGGCGTAATCGGACTTCATGCGGGCAGCAAGCTCGACGGAACTTAGGTACGAGGGCTCCAAACTCAACCGTTCGAGAACCGAGACAAATTCTTTGTCTTTGCAACAAAGAGCGAGCAGCTTGGTGTAGTGTTCTATGACCTTGCTCGGCGTTCCTGCCGGGGCGAACATGCCGGTCCAATCAACGACGTTCACGTCTGCAAAACCGGCCTCCTTGAAAGTCGCAACATCCGGTAGAAACTTGGATCGCTTGGTCCCACAGGTTGCTAGCACGCGGGCAGAGCCTTCGTGATGCATATGCACCATGTCGCCAAGCGCACCAATGTTAGCCGCCACGTGGCCTGCCCGTAGGTCCTGCAATGATTGCGACGAACCCTTGTATGGAATCGACTTCAAAGGCAGGCCCGAGCTACGCTGCAACATCGCTCCAATGAGGGCCGCCAGAGAACCCACTCCGGCGGAGGCAAATTGTCCGCTTCCCGGATGCGCCTTCACCCAGCTAACATACTCAGCAATTGAATTGACTGGTAATGCAGGTCCTACAGCTAGTGCGTAGTCCTGAATGGAGACTGCACCGACAGGAACCAGATCATTGAATGGATCAAACAACACCTGCTTGTCCGTGTTGGGCGTCAGTGTGAGAACCCACCCCGGAGTCATGAGAAAACTCATTCCATCTGGGGCCATGCCTTTGAGAGTCTGAACCGCGATTCGCCCAGTCGCACCTGGGCGATTATCGACGATTGGCGCCGAACCCCCACCAAGTCGTCTAATCGCATCTCCCAACGCGCGAGCAATAGTGTCGCCCGTGCCCCCGGCTGCAAAGCCGACGACAAAGCGCGCAAACTTGCCCCCCATTTGCGCGCTTGCGCCACTCCAAGGGGCACATTCACATAGGGCGGCAGCCGCGGCCCCAAGAATTATCGCTCTTCTATCTACCATGATGGCCCATTTATGCCTTCACCTAAGATTTTTCAAACAAAGACTTCTGCTTCATGGAGACGCTGGAACTCGGCTTCGCTGAAGTGCAGCGTGTTCAAACAGATTTCTTGGGTGTGTTGACCAAAGCAAGGTGCTGGACCAGGCTTCGCCGGCGTGCGCGAAAGCTTGTAGGGCGTCGTCTGCTGTTCAAAGCGACCTAACACAGGGTGATCCACCTCGAGCAGAAAACCCCGTGACCGCAGCTGCGGATCTCGCTCCAAAAGGTCCGCAGTCGTCTGCACTACGCCGGCAGCAACACCCGCGTCCTGCAGCTGTTTCATCAACAAATACGCATCGTGCGGATTGGTCCACTGCGCAATCAAGTCCTCTAGCTCGCCCTCGTGCTCCTTGCGCGCTTCAAACGTGCCAAATCTCGGATCAGTTGCACTCGACTGCTGCCCTAACACCTCACAAAGCGCTGTCCACTCAGCATCATCAAATACTGAAATCGCGATCCAGCGGTCTTGCCCTTTGCAGGGGAACACACCATGCGGAACGCAGTCCGCGACACGATTGCCTTGCCGACATGGCGCTTGGCCTGAGATCTGTTGCCGCATCGATGCTTCGACTAGCTGCTGCGTTTGAACCTCCAGCATGCTGCCATCGACGTGGCAACCGAGGCCGGTTCTGTCACGATAGTCTAACGCCGCTACCGCTGCGGCTGAGAGCACCATCGGAAGAACCCCGTCGCCATACACAACACTCGGGACTACTGGGTCGCGGTCCGGCCATCCGGTCATATGTACCCGGCCGGAAAGCGCGGCGCCTGTTGAATCAATGCCCCATTCGCGGCTAAACGGTCCGGTCTGGCCAAAGACGCTCCCACTCACCATAACGATATTGGGCTTGCGTTCCTTTAACTGCTCGTACCCGATTCCCAGCTTCTCCATCGTGCCCGGCGTAAAGTTTTCCACAACCACATCCGCCCAGTCGATCAGGCGATCCAGTACTTCTCGAGCGTGCTGACTCTTTAGGTCCAAGCGCAGGCTTCTCTTTGAGGTATTGAGGTGCGCAAACCATGGTTTGTCATCCGGATTGGCACGATTGGAGTTTGCGGTTTGTGCTTCGATCCGCGTCCCACAAAGCCTGCGTATCGTTTCCACCTTAATGACATCGGCACCGTGATCGGCGAACTGCTTGGTAAGCATGCCACCGACTACAACCCAGGAGAAATCAAGCACTTTCAGGCCACGCAGTGCTTGGTCACCGCAAAATGTGCCTTTTTGCTCACCAACCGTGACCTCGCCGCGTCCGTGGAAAAGTTCATCCAGTAGCGTTGCAGACTCCTCGCCGCAATCGACTGGAATCCGGACGGGTACATCGTCCTCATGTCCTGTGCGCACAAATGTTTTTGGCACGCGCACAATCGCCCCATCAATATGGGCGTCCGCTACATTCTCGCGCGCTATGATCTGCTTGTGGTACAGTGCCTCCAGCGGCTGATTGATGACCGCAGCATTTATGCCACGTACCACGCCTTCGTTCCCGATATCATCTTTGGACCGCTCGGCAAAGAAGGCTCCCATTGCACCTTCCCATTTCTGACGCTCACTTGGGTCATGCGTCGTTCTGTCATAGCGCTCCCAAACCATTTCACTCATTGGATTCGCATACCCTAATTCATCCATCCAAACGGACAGCGCCGCATTCGCCGGGGCACCCATCTTTCCGGATATGAGGGTGTGGATCGCATGGCCATCTCTGAGCCGCCATACGTATCGCACGACTGCCTTACCAAACTGCAAGCACGGACCGCGCCTTTGTAACAGGCGTTTATCGAACTGATAAGCCAGCAAACCCGTTGTGTTTCTTGTTACGCCGCATTCTTGCATCGAGACGTCTACGTGCTGCCCTTGCCCTGTGCGCTGCCGATACGCATGTGCCAACATAGTCCCTGTTACTGCGGACGCGCTCGTGTGAAAACAGTGTGCATTCAACGCCTCCTTTACCGGCGGACGATCCTCGTCACCGCAAAGCGCAAGCACTCCGCTCATTGCCGACACCACCAACTCCCCGGCCTTGTAGGCAGCGTAAGGACCGTTCTGACCAAAGGGAGTAATGGACGTTAGGATTATTCGTGGATTGGTCGCCGATAGGTCATCGAAGCCTAGTCCGAGCGCCCCCAGATAGCCTGGCTGAAATGACTCAATGACAAAGTCGCTCGACTTCACCAGTTTCATTAGTGTGACCCTGCCGGTCTCTTCTTCTAAGTCGAGAGTTAGGCAACGTTTGTCAATATTGCCGACACGCCACGCATGTAATCTGAATTCTTGAGCATCAGCCGTCTGTGGTCCTATCAGAGAAGGTTTGGCACCTCCGAGCGCGGCTGGCGGATCAATGCGGATGACTTCTGCCCCAAGACTAGCAAGAATTCTCCCACAGTCATACGCGAGGGAGGTTGACAGATCGAGCACCCGGAAGCCTCGCAGAAGGCGACTTCTCATCAAAGACTCTCCTTAGTTGCGTCCGTTTGACAGCTTGCCCGCCCATTTGGACCAAGTTGATTGTATAGACGGAGTTCTGCTAGGAATAATGTGGGCGATGAATAGCGGCCATTCGAATTGTGAGCCCAGCGCGCCACAGTTCGACACGAAATGTTGCCGCGCTGCGATCCAATTCGCGCGCCCGTCCAAGGCAGGCGCTCTATCGTCTGCGCGTCGTTTCCCTATAATCGCTTTCACGAAGGGCGGCCGCCACGATCGGCAGAATTGGCGGTCCACAAGACAGGAGCGTAATTGGCGGTAAGATCCGGGCAAATGGATAGGTGCAAGTTGTCATGTGCCTATGAATGAGTGGGGACAAAGATCACTGGAGATCGACATGGCAAAGTGGAAACGTTATGTGATTGGACCAGATGCAAACGGCAAGTCGACTGTGCTTCTGGAGGAAGGTACGATGGTAAAGGAGGAGCCGGGGCTCTTCTACAGAGTAGATCTCTGGTGCACCTTAGAAATGCCCGCTGATAATTCAATCACCATTGATCGGGCTACACAATCGCTAACACGCGAGCCAGTGGCCAACGGCACTGTTTTTCGCGCCTTCGAGATCTATCCGGACATCGCCGATAGGGACCTGCAAGCTGCGGCAATTGCGAAACTACATAAGGAGGTAGGACAGAGACATCTTCCGACGGAGGCCGACTACAAACGTCATCCAAGTGTGCACAAGACTGACACGCTTGACTATGTTGCCTGTATCAAAGGCGAGATCTGGCTTGTGACTGACGATGGGGAAGTCTTGATGACGCCAGGCGACTCGGCTGTCGTCCGGGGAGCCAATCATGGCTGGAGCAATCGATCCGCGGAACCTTGCCTGATGATTGGTGTAATGATTGATGCCCGCCAATAGTTGTGGGCGTGAACGAAATGCCTCTGTCCCGCTCGCTATTGCCGTGAGCTCACGCATCCGCTCCAATAGATCACTGCCCCATTCAACATTGCGATCATATTTAAATCGACAACATACACAACCGAAGACCTGACACCTGAGGACGCCGGATACCTTCATTTGCAGGACGCGCTGATTGCCGCGGAGATAGCTAATCGGAGGGTGAAGCAGCACGTCACAAGATCGTGAAGTCGGCCGATGGCGACGAACCGGGAAGCACGGCGGCGGCTCTGTCAAAGGTACAGGTATACCATTGTCGAAAGAAGGAGTGGTGTCGGTTGAGCGCGAATCAAGGCTTTACAGCCGCTGTTAAGTCTTGCAAAATCACGGCCCGACAGTCTTCCAGCGCAATTCCATGACGATCTGGCACTCATCGTTTGATTTGGAAGTGGTTAACCAGCGCGGTCGAACCTGTGCAAACGGGCACCTTGGCATTGAGGTGATCGAGGCGGGCGACGACTATTTGAAGGGGCGCATGCCGGTTGACCAGCGGACCAGGCAGCCGGCAGGGGTTCTCCATGGGGGTGTTTCCGTGGTTCTCGCAGAAACGTTGGCTTCGTGGGCTGCGGCTTATGTCGTCGATCCAGCAGCGTTTCATTGCGTCGGACAGGAAGTCAATGCCAATCATATTCGCGCCGTTGAGTCTGGTTGGGTCTACGGTGTTGCCAAGCCCATACATCTGGGCCGAACAAGCCATGTATGGGACGTTCGTATTCATGACGAGGCAAGTAAGCTGGTTTGTGTATCACGAGTTACGATGGCGGTACTTGCGACACCAAACCGGTACTAATTTCGCTCGCTTGCCCAGCGGAATTTCATATGGCGTACCTAAGGACTGTTCGGCAGTGAGCCATCATTTAGCGCCGCAATTTCATCACAGCCCACCACAACGACGACATTTCAATTTCTTATGCATGAGAACGCTTCGATGAATGCAGGGACAATGCTTCCGGGGTCACCAGAGCCAACGCACTTCTGGAATGGTTTTGGGGGGCTGAGAATAGCCGGCGACTCCTGGGGGAATCCGGACGGGCCGCTTGTCATACTTCAACACGGTGGTGGTCAAACCCGCCATGCGTGGAAGGGAACTGGTGAACTTCTTGCGGCTGCCGGATATTTTGTGATTGCCTTTGATGCGAGAGGCCACGGTGATTCAGACTGGGCTAGCGATGGCATCTATGGACAAGATGCCATGGTTCAGGATCTCAAATCCGTTGTGTCAGCAGTGGGCAGCCGTCGCCCCGTGCTAGTTGGCGCTTCGATGGGAGGGGGAACCAGCCTGATTGCTATTGGTGATGGTCACATAGATGCCACTGCTTTGGTCCTGGTAGATGCTGCCCCGCGTATTGAACAAGAGGGCGTCAGCGATATTGACGCGTTCATGAACCAAAAACCTGAAGGTTTTGCTTCGCTTGAAGAGGTAGCTGAGGCCATCGGCAAGTACCAACCCCATCGTAAGCAGCGCAGGAATCTGGATGGCTTAGCCAAAAATGTTCGCCTGGCTGCCGATGGCAAGTACAGGTGGCATTGGGATCCGAAGTTTCGGGCCGCGAGGTCCTTTCCTGAGAACCGCCAAGAATGGCTTGAGACGTGCGCGAGGAAACTAACGTTGCCCACTCTCTTGATTCGAGGTGGATTGTCGGATTTGCTTAGTGAGGATGGTGTTCAGGATTTTCTGAAGTTGTGCCCTCATAGCGAATACGTCAACGTCGCCGATGCGGCACACATGGTGGCTGGAGACCGCAACGATATGTTCGGCGATGCCGTTATTGAATTCCTTTCACGAGTAGTGCCGCCAGGAACACTCTAGCGTGACCTAGTGAGGCGCGTATTCGTTCGACCCGAGTCTCCACACCTAAGCAAATTATTTTTCAAACTCAAATCCTGAAACCCGCGCCAATACTGGGTGTCGTGCGAAAGGCGACCTCCGCAGAATTGGAGAACAGAGAGCAGAAAGAGAGAAGAATCGCCGAAATATGCCCCCAAGCGACACCTGCCCATTTCGCACAAAACCTAGGAAGCCCGCCAATACTGGGCTTCCGAGCGGACAAAAAAATGGCCAGAGCAACGTCTGACCATGGTGTTCTGGTGGAGAAGAAGGGGATCGAACCCTCGACCTCCGCATTGCGAACGCGGCGCTCTCCCAGCTGAGCTACTTCCCCGGAGGACGCGCAGTATAACAAATCTCGCGGCCAGCCGCCTAGTTCAGTCGAGGCTGACCTCGATCAGCGCGCATTTGGAGATGCCGTAGGGCGTATTCACGACCAGCGGGTAGGTGGTGCCCGGATAGTCGCCGCTGCTGGCGATGTTGTAGCCGATCACCCGGCCTTCGACGTTGCCGATCAGCACCCGCTTGCCCACCGTGTAGCCCTTGACGATGGCGACATGCACGGCAGACTGCAGGCGACTCGCCGCCTTTCTGCGCGATGCGCTGCGGGTGTTCAGGCCCGCGATCAAGTCCAGGATAGCCATGTCGTCTCCGTCTGTTCTTTGTATTCATTGTAACGGAGCCGAGGCGGAAAAACTTGAGGCCTAAGCTATATATCGTCCGGCGCCGAGCCGCCGCTGGCGGCGCGGCGCAGGCGGTCGGCGACGGCCGCCCAGTCGGCGGCGCCGGGCACGGTCTCGACCAGGATCAGGTCGACGCCGCTCGCATCGAGGGCGCGCAGGGTGGCGTAGAGATCGTGGGCGTAGGCGGCGGGCTCGGCTGCCGCCTGGCGCCAGACGGCGTCCGACGGCTCGCGACGCGCCAGCGCGGCGACGCGCATGCCCTGCTTTCGCGCAGCCTGGACAGCCGCGGACAGTTCAGCGCCGGCCACCAGGCGCAGCGGCGTCGCCGGTGCGTAGTGCGCCGCCAATGACCCGGGAACCCGCGGCGCGCCCGGCGCAGCCCCTTCCGCCACCGCGCTCCCCAGCACGCGCGCCAACGCTGCCCTGCCGATCGCCCCCGGTCGCAGCACCACGGCGCTACCACGGCTCAGATCGACGATGGTGGACTCGATGCCCACGGTGCAGGGGCCACCGTCCAACACCAGGGCGACCGCCGCGCCCAATTCCGAACGCACGTGAGCGGCGGTGGTGGGACTGACGCGGCCGAAGCGATTGGCCGAGGGTGCCGCCAAGCCACCAAAATTCTTTCCCGCGAACCGCGCTAGCAAGTCGAGCGCCAGGGGATGGTCGGGCACGCGCAGGCCCACCGTGTCCTGGCCACCGGTCACCGCATCGGACACATGGGCGGCCCTCTTCAGGATCAGGGTCAGCGGCCCCGGCCAAAAGGCGGCGGCGAGCGCGTGCGCCGCCGGCGGCAGGTCGCGCGCCCACGCAGTCATCGCTGCGGCGCTCGCCAGATGCACGATCAGCGGATGATCGGCCGGCCGGCCCTTGGCAGCGAAAATCTTGGCCACGGCGCGCGGGTTGGCGGCGTCGGCGCCCAGGCCATAGACGGTCTCGGTGGGAAAGGCGACCAGTTCCCCCTGGCGCAGCAGCTCTGTGGCGCGCGCGAGCTGCGCATCGACGCCCTGGCTCAAGGCAGGTCGGTGATGTTCTTGGCCAGCACTTTTTCGGCTTGGCGCTCGCGGAAGGCGGCGAGTTTCTTCGCCAAGGCCGCATCGCCGAGCGCCAGCGTGGCGACGGCGAACAGCGCCGCGTTGGTGGCGCCGGCCTCGCCGACGGCGAAGGTGGCGACCGGGATGCCGGCGGGCATCTGCACCATCGACAGCAGCGAGTCCAGTCCCTGCAGGTGCTTGGACGGCATGGGCACGCCGAGCACCGGCAACTCGGTCTTGGCCGCCAATACGCCGGCCAGGTGCGCGGCACCGCCGGCGGCGCCGATCAGGAGCTTGAGGCCGCGGCCGGCGGCGCTCGCCGCATACTCGAGCGCGGCGTCGGGGGTGCGGTGGGCCGAGAGCACCCGCGCTTCGTAAGCGACCCCGAAATCCTTGAACACGACGGCGGCGGCGCGCAGCAGCGGCCAGTCGGAATCCGAGCCCATGACGATGCCGACGAGGGGCTGCTGCTTCATCGCTATTCTCCCCGGGCGGCGCGCTCGGCCGCTTCGATGGTGTTGGCCAGCAGCATGGTGATGGTCATCGGCCCGACGCCGCCGGGCACCGGCGTGATCAGTCCTGCCACTTCCTTCGCCGAGGCGAAATCGACGTCGCCGCAGAGCTTGCCGTCCTCGCCGCGGTTGATGCCGACGTCGATCACCGTCGCCCCGGGCTTGATCATGTCGCCGGTGATCATCCTGGCGCGGCCGACCGCCGCCACCAGCACATCGGCGCGGCGCGTGTGGAAGGCCAGGTCGCGGGTCTGCGAGTGGCAGACGGTGACGGTGGCGCTCTGGGCCAGAAGCAGCATGGCCATCGGCTTGCCGACGATGTTGCTGCGGCCGACGATCACCACCTCGGCGCCCTTCAATTTCACGCCGCGGCTCTCCAGCATTTTCATCACCCCATAGGGGGTGCAGGGGATGAAGCGCGGCGTACCCTGCATCAGGGCACCGACGTTCTCGGCGTGGAAGCCGTCGACGTCCTTCTCCGGGGCGATCGCCTCGAGCACCGCGGCGGCGTCGAACTGCTTGGGCAGCGGCAGTTGCACCAGGATGCCGTGCACCGCGGGGTCGGCGTTCAAGGCCTCGATGCGCGCGAGCACGGTCTCGGGCTTGACGTCGGCCGCATAAACGTCCCTGATCGAGCGCATGCCTGCCTTCTCGCAGGCGGCGACCTTGTTCCTCACATAGACCGCGGAGGCAGCGTCTTCGCCGGCCAGGATCACGGCGAGGCACGGCGTGACGCCGCGCGCGGCGAGCGCTGCCGAGCGTTGCGCCAATTGCTCCCTAATGCTCGCTGACAGCGCGTTGCCGTCGATGATCTGTGCGCTCACGTCGACACCTTCTCTTTGAGCTTGGCGACCGCTTCGCGGCCGGCGGTGAAGGCGCGGCGGTTCAACTCGACCATCTCCGGCTTCTTCGCGCCGAAGCGTTTCAGTATCGATTCGAGCAGCACCTCGGCCGAGAACGGCAGGTAGTCGGCGATGGCGCCGAGCATGACGCTGTTGCCCAGGCGCACGTCGCCCAAGTCCTTGGCGATGCCCATGGCATCGAAGGCGTGCACCTCGAGGCCGCGGGCGCGGATCTCGCCGACCGGATCGTCGGGATAGGAATAGAGGCCGCCGCTGACCACCGGCGGCACCAGTCGCGCCGTGTTCATCAGCACCAGGCCGCCGGGCTTCAGGTAGTGGCTCCAGCGCAGCGCCTCGGCCGACTCGAAGCCGACGATCAGGTCGGCCTCGCCCGGGGCGATCTGCGGCGACAGCACCTTGGCGCCGAAGCGCAGGTGCGAGGAGACGACGCCGCCGCGCTGCGCCATACCGGCGACCTCGGTCTTCTTGACGTCGTGGCCGAGCGAGATCGCGGCCTCGGCGAGGATCTCGGTGGCGGTCATGACGCCCTGGCCGCCGATGCCGACGACCAAGATATTGGTGACTCTATCGCTCATCGTCAGCTCTTCGCAAAGTTGATGGGGGCGACCTGTGCCGCCAGGACGATCGCCTCCGGCGCGCAGGGCTGCAGGCAGAGGCCGCAGCCGGTGCAGGCGGCGGTTTCGATGTCCACGAACTGCAGCATCACCTCCTTGCCCGAGGCCTTCACCGCCTTTTCGCGGTGGCGCACGCTGATCGCCGGGCAGCCGACGTCGATGCAATTGCCGCAGCCGGTGCACTTCTCGGCGACGACCTTGTAGGAGGGCTGCTTCTTGAATTCGCCGATCAGCACGCAGGGACGGTCGGTGATGATCACCGAGGGCTCGGCGATCTTGGTCTCCTCGCGCAGCACCTTGAACAGCACCGGCAACTGGTAGGGGTCGACCTTGCGGATGCGCTCGGGCGCGACGCCGAGCGCCTCGCAGATCTTGACGAAATCCACCTTCGGCGCCGGGTCGCCGTAGATGTCGCGGCCGGTGTTCGGGCTGTCCTGGCCCCCGGTCATGCCGGTGGTGCGGTTGTCGAGGATCAGCACGGTGACGTTGCCGCGGTTGTAGGTGATGTCGAGCAGGCCCTGCATGCCCATGTGCATGAAGGTCGAATCGCCGATGACGGCGAGGATCTTGCGGTCCTTGTCGGATTCCGAGCGGCCCTTGTCGAGGCCCAGGGCCACACCCATCGACGCGCCCATGGAGATGGTCGAGTCGAGCGCGTTCCAGGGATGACCGGCACCCAGGGTGTAGCAACCGATGTCGCCGGCGACGGTGATGTTCTTCAGCTGCGCCAGGGTGTAATAGACGCCCAGGTGCGGACAGGCGACGCACATGGTCGGCGGTCGCGGGAACACCTGGGCCGGTGCCACCGGCGCCGCGGCGGGTGCCGGCTCGCCCTTGAGCAACAGCGCCACCGCCGGCTTCAGCAGCTCCGGCGGCAGTTCGCCAGCGCGCGGCAGGTAGTCCTTGCCGTGGCAGGCGATGCCGGCGGCCTTGAGCTCCATCTCGAGCAGGGGCTCCAGTTCTTCAACCACGAGGAGTTGATCGACGGTCTTGGCGAAGGCGCGGATCTTTTCCAGCGGTGGCGGGCAGGAGAAACCCAGCTTCAGCGCCGGCGCATCGGGAAAAGCCTCCTGCACGTGCATCCAGGCCGGCCCGCAGGTGACGAAGCCGAGGCGCCGGTCGGAGCCTTCGGCGATCAGGTTGAGCGGCGAGGTCTCGGCGGCGGCGGCGAGCGCCTGCTCGCGCTTGAACATCAGCGGTATGCGCGCCTTGGCGTGGCCCGGCACCATCACCCAGCGCTGCGGATTCTTGACGAAGCCCTGGGACGGATGGGCCACCCGCTCGCCGGTGACGACCATGCCCTTGACGTGACAGATGCGCGTGGTCAGGCGCAGGATCACCGGCACCTGGAACGCTTCCGACAATTCGTAGGCGGCACCGACCATGTCGTGGGCTTCCTGCGAATCGGCCGGCTCCAGCAGCGGCAGGTGGGCGAAGCGCGCCCAGTAGCGCGAGTCCTGCTCGTTCTGCGAGGAAGACAGGCCGACATCGTCGGCCACGGCGATCACCATGCCGCCGGCGGCACCGGTCAGGGTCAGGGTCATCAGCGCGTCGGCGGCGACGTTGAGGCCGACGTGCTTCATGGCGCAAAAGGAGCGGGAACCGGCCATCGAGGCGCCGATCGCCACCTCCAGCGCCACCTTCTCGTTGACCGACCACTCGGCGTAGATGTCCGGATACCTGGCCAGGTTCTCGAGGATCTCGGTCGAGGGCGTGCCCGGATAGGCGCTGGCGACGCGCACGCCGCACGCCCAGACCGCGCGCGCGATCGCTTCGTTGCCGGAGAGGAGCGCTCGCGCCGGCGCAGGCGCCGCTTGGCTTGCTGCCATGTTGACCACCTTGGGAAAATCCCAGATTTTACAGATTATTTCCCGACCCATGCGGCGGGATGCTAAATTGCTTCAACGCTAAAGCATGAGGATGACCCACCGCTAGCGCTTCGTAATATGCTGTCGGCAGACCGGCAATCGAGGAGAACCAGATGTCAGCCCTGACCCCGCAGCCCGACGATCCCGACGTGCAGGAATCCCAGGAGTGGCAGGACGCGCTCGCCGCCGTGATCGAACGCGAAGGACCCGAACGCGCCCACCAACTGATCGAGCAAATGATCGGACTGGCGCGCCAATCCGGTGTGAACCTGCCCTACCAGGCGACCACCGCCTATCTCAACACCATCCCGCGCGGCCGCCAGGTGAAGCGCGCCGGCGACTACGAACTCGAGCACAGGCTGCGCTCCTACGTGCGCTGGAACGCGCTGGCCATGGTGCTGCGCGCCAATCGCGACGGCTCTGGCCTGGGCGGCCACATCGCCAGCTTCGCCTCGGCGGCGACGCTCTACGACATCGGCTTCAACCATTTCTGGCGCACCCCCTCGGGCGAGCACGGCGGCGACCTGCTCTACATGCAGGGCCATTCCGCGCCCGGGGTCTACGCCCGTGCCTTCATGCTCGGCCGCTTCTCCGAGGGACAGCTCGACAACTTCCGCCGCGAGGTGGACGGCAAGGGGCTGTCCTCCTATCCCCATCCTTGGCTCATGCCAAACTTCTGGCAGTTCCCCACCGTGTCCATGGGTCTGGGGCCGCTGCAGGCGATCTACCAGGCGCGATTGATGAAATACCTGGACGACCGCGGCATGGCCAAGACCCAGGGGCGCAAGGTCTGGGCCTTCATGGGCGACGGCGAGATGGACGAACCGGAGTCGCTCGGCGCGATATCGCTCGCCGGGCGCGAAAAGCTGGACAACCTGATCTTCGTCGTCAACTGCAATCTGCAGCGCCTCGACGGCCCGGTGCGCGGCAACGGCAAGATCATCCAGGAGTTGGAGGGCGGCTTCCGCGGCGCCGGCTGGAACGTGATCAAGGTGATCTGGGGCGGCTACTGGGACGTGCTGCTGGAGCAGGACAAGACCGGCATCCTGAGGAAAAGGATGGAGGAGTGCGTCGACGGCGACTACCAGACCTTCAAGTCCAAGGACGGCGCCTACGTGCGCGAGCACTTCTTCGGCAAGTACCCGGAGCTGAAGGAGATGGTCGCCAACTGGTCGGACGACGACATCTGGCGGTTGAACCGCGGCGGCCACGACCCGCACAAGGTCTACGCCGCCTACGCCGCGGCGGTGGCCCACAGCGGCCAGCCGA
>JAHFRE010000233.1 GCA_023258955.1 Sterolibacterium sp. | reverse complement strand
CGCGCCGGCGTCCCCATCATCGAAGCCCTCGCCGATCTGCGCGACAGCCTGCTCAATCCGCGCTTCCGCGAGGTCGTCGGCAACATCGTCGAGAGCATCGAGGGCGGCGCCACCCTGTCGCAGGCGATGGCAGACCACCCGCGCATCTTCGACACGATTCTGGTGAGTCTGATCGCCGCCGGTGAGACCAGCGGCAGCCTGCCCGACGTTCTGCTCGGCTTGGTGAGCAGCCTCAAGTGGCAGGACGAACTGGCCGCGCGCAGCAAGCGGTTGCTGCTCTACCCGGCGCTGGTCGGCGGCGTGCTGCTCGCGGCGTGCAGTTTCGTGGTCGTCTATCTGCTGCCGCGGATGGCCGCCTTCATCAGCGCGATGGGTCGCCGGGTGCCGGCTTCGACGCAGTTCCTGCTCGATCTCGCCGAGTTCTGCGGCAGCTACGGGGCGCCGCTGTTGCTCGTCGCGGTCGGCGCCTGGCCGCTGGGATGGCTGTTGCTTCGCCGCAGCGGCGCGGCGCGCTACCGATTCGACCGTCTGAAACTGTCGCTGCCCTTCTTTGGCGAGGTGCTGCGCAAGATCGCCCTGTCGCGCTTCGCCGGCGTCTTCGCCATGATGTACGCAGCGGGCATCTCGATACTCGATGCGATACGCGCCGGCGAAGCCGTGGTCGGCAACGCGGTGATCCGCCAGGGGTTGATCAAGGTCGGCAAGCTGATCGGCGAAGGGCAGAGCCTGACGGCGGCATTTACTGGCGCTGATTTGTTTCCGCCGCTGGTGATCCGCATGCTGCGCGTCGGCGAAAACACCGGTGGCATCGACACCGCGCTGATGAACGTTCGTTATTTTTACGATCGCGATGTGCACGAAGCGGTCGAGCGCCTGCAAACCCTGGTCGAACCGGTCCTCACCCTGATCCTCGGACTGATCCTCGGCTGGGTCATGCTCACAGCCTTTGCACCGCTCTACGACATCATCGCCGGATTGACCTGACCATGCCCCAGCAGCGCCTGCTCGCCATAGACGAGGCCACCCTGACCGCCTACGCCTGGCGCTCCGGCCTGCTCAGCGATGAGCGAAAATTTTCCGCCGACGCGGCGGGTCTGGTCGACTGGACCGACTACCTTCGTCTGAACCGGCGCGCCGTGTTCAGCGTCTTCGCCAGCGGCGCCGAAGAGAGCCTGCTGACCGAGGACATTCCTTACACCCGGGGCGCTGATCGCAGCGCGCTGATCGAGCGCAAGCTGGCGCAGCGCTTCCCCGGCCACGCCTGGAAATTTGCCCTGTCCGTCGGACGCAACCCCACCGGCCGTCGCGATGAGACCATACTGCTGGCGGCGCTGCACCGCTCGCCAGCCATGGAGCGCTGGCTGGCACCGCTGCAGGGCGCGCAGGCAAGACTCGCCGGCATCTACACGGCGCCGTTCCTGGCAGAGCGCCTGGCCGCGGAACTGGCGACCGGCGAATCGCGCTTTGTGCTGGTGACGCTGCTGCACGGCGGCCTCAAGCAGCTGTATTTCGAGCGCAAGCGCTTGCGCTTTCAGCGTGGTCTCGCCGCCGATGCTGCCGCCATGGGCTCGGTCGCCGCCCTTTGCGCCGACGAGTCGACGAAGCTGTTGCACTATCTGCTGGGGCAAAGGCTGATCGAGCCGGGGGCTGCGCTGCCGGTGGTGGTGCTGCTGCAGCCGCGGGATTTTCCCGTGTTCCAGGCCGCCTGCCACGATAGCGCCCAGTTGCGCTACCGATTTGCCGACTTGCCAGCGCTCGCCACGAAACACGGCTTGCGCAGCCTGCCGCGGGATTCGCTCGGCGATTCGCTGTTCCTGCACCTGATGGTGAGTCAAAGCAGCGCCGCGCAATACGCGCCGCCCGGACTGAGGCGCTTCTACCGCCTGCGCCAGGTGCAGAGCCTGCTCGCGGCGGGCACGGCAACGATCGTCCTGGCCGGGCTGGCCAGCGTCGGCCGCGACCTGATCGAGCTAGAGCGCCTCGGCGGCGAGCAGGAACTGCTCACCGCGAGTCTGGCCAGCGCCCGCAGCGACCAGCAGGCGGCCCAGGCCAAGCTGCCCGCCAAAGCGTTCGATCCGGTGGCGCTGCGCGCGGTGGTCGAGCGGATCGAGGCCCTGCGCCGTGAAGAAGTCAGCCTGCCGGACGAACTGCAGCGGATCAGCCAGGCGTTCGAGCAGTCCGAAGGGATCGAACTCGAGCGCATCGACTGGCGCCTCGACGAGCAGCGCGGCGCGGCGACGCCGGCAAGCCGCATCGACATCCACGCCAGACTGCCGCGGGTGGCGGGCAACGATACGGCAACCCAAGTTGCCAAGCTCAACGGCTTTGCCGCGGCGCTCAGGCGCAGCACCGGCGCGCCGGTGAGCACCGTGAGCTGGCCGGCGGCGATCGACCCGGAAAGAACGCTGGGCCACAACGACCTGGAGCGGATCGCCGCCGACCAACCGCGCTTCATCTTACGTTTGGGCCCCAACCCACCTCGATCATGAGCGCAGCGGGCCTCGCCGATCTGTGGCACATCCGCACAACCATCGTCTGCTGCGCGGTCCTGGCGACGCTCGCCGTGGGCCTGGCAACGGCTGCCCACCTGCGTCTGCTCGAAACCCGCAGCGCCAGAACGCTAGCCGAGCACGACCTGGTCGAAGCGCAGCAACGCCTGCTCAGGACCGAGGCTGAGCAAGCCGAATACCTTGACCAGTTGCGCCGCTATCGCGACTTCTCGCGTCGCCAGCAGCGGCACGCAGATCTCCGCCTGGACTGGCTGGCGCAATTGCGCCAAGCCGCCGCTGGACGCCACGTCGCCGCAATGGAGTACGAGTTCGCACCCCAGACGCGGGTCGACACGGGGGTAAAGCGTAGTCCGGAACTGCGAAGCAGTCGGATGGCGCTGCGCCTCGAATTGCTGCACGAGGAGGATCTGCTCGGTCTGTTTGGCGACCTGAGAACGAAGTTGGGGGCGCTGCTCAGCGTGCGCGCCTGCAGCATCGAGCGCATTGCGGGCAACGCCGGCGGTGAGCTCGCCGCCGCGCTGCGTGCCGAGTGCAGCATCGATTGGCTGAGTCTGCAGGAAGCAAAATGAGGCAGGGGCCAAATCGCGCGCTTGCCGCTGGCGCCGTCATCGTCGCGCTGTGCAGCGCATCGGTGGCCACGGCAGCATCGCTGGGTCGCCTGTTCTTCACCGCAGAGCAGCGCACAGCGCTCGACTACCGCTGGCAGCTCGGCGCCAGTCAGACGCAGGCAGGCGCATCCAGGACCGCGCTCGCAGGGCTCGTCTGGCGCTCGGCGGACCGGTCGACGCTTTGGCTCAACGGCACCGCTGTCTATCAACGATCGGCAGCCATGCAGCTCGAGCGTGATCGTCGCGACCCCGCGCGCGTCGACTTGCGTCTGGCCGGGCGGCCGCCGTTGCGCTTGCGCGTCGGCGAGCAACCGCAATGAGCGGACGCGCCACAGGCCGTGCGCAGCGCGGCCTCGCCTTGTTGCTATTGCTGTTCGTGGTCTTTCTCGGCGCCGCGGCGCTGCTGATCCAGCGCCTGCACCCGACGGCGCCGCAGCTACAGCGCGACATGGTCAGCGACGCGGCGCTGGTCGTCGCCAAGGAGGCTCTGCTCGCCTACGCCGCGACCTACGCTGAGAGCCATCCCAACAAACTGGCGGGCTACCTGCCCTGTCCGGACACCGGTAGCCACGGCGTCAACGTGCACGAGGGCAGCCCCGATCCGCCCTGCGGCCGCAAGGGTGTGAGCGTCATCGGTCGCCTGCCCTGGCATCAACTGGGCGTCGACCCGCCGCGCGACGGCAGCGGCGAATGCCTGTGGTACGCGGTCTCGGGCGCCTTCAAGAACGACCCGGCGGCGGACCTGCTGAACTGGGACAGCCTCGGCCAATTCACCATCATGGCGCCACAGGGCAGATCCATCGTCGCCGGCGCTGCGCCGGAGGATCTGGCTGCCGCCGTAATATTCGCCCCAGGTGCGCCGCTGCGTGGGCAGAATCGCGATGGCGTTGCGCAAGCACCGCTGTGCGGCGGCAACTATGTCGCCGCAAACTACCTGGACAGCGATGGCGATCTCGACAACGCCGCTGTCTCAGCGCTGGCTGGCGCGATCACCCGCGTCGGCATTAGCGGCTACGGCAACGCCGTCAATGACCGGCTGCTGACCATCACGCCGCGGGAGGTGTTCGCGCTGCTGCAAAAGCGCGGCGACTTCGTGGCGCAGATCAAGGAACATCTGCGGCGCCTCGGCAGCTGCGTCGCCGCCTACGGTGGCCGCAACGGCGCCGGTGCGGCGGACCCGCGCCTGCCCTGGGCTGCGCCCCTGGTCGTCGCCGACTACGGGAACAACAGCGCATACGCCGACCAGGCAAATCTCCTCGGCGGCCGCCTGCCTTACCGGGTCGACCGGTCGCGCAGCGCTACCGCCAATACCATGGGCACGGCCGAGTTGATCAACAGCAGCAACTGCCCGCCGCCGTGGTCGGCGCTCGACGACGAGTGGTACAAGAACTGGAAGGACCATCTGTTCTACGCCGTGGCCGGCGCCTTCGCGCCCGGAGCGAGCGCGCCCGGCGCCTGCGGCAGCTGTCTGCGGGTGAACGGCAGCGGGCGCTACGCCGCAGTGCTGTTGTTCGCCGGTGCCAGAGTCGCCGGACAGAGCCGCGCCGACAACGGCGACCGTTCGGCGATCGCCAACTACCTCGAGCAGCGCAACGCAACCAACTACCCGAACGCCGGCGGCGACGCCGACTACCAGAGCACGGCGGCGAACGCGGCGTTCAACGACATCGCCTACTGCATCGACACCTCGCTGCAGGTGGCGCCCTGTCCATGAACCGGCCACGCTGCGGATTTTCCCTGGTGGAGCTGGCGATCGTGCTGCTCGTCGCCAGCCTGCTCGTCAGCGGCCTGCTCGCTCCCCTGGCAGCGCAGAGCGAGTCGCGCAAGATCGCCGAGACGCAGCGCAGCTTGAGCGAGGCGCGCGATGCCCTGCTCGGCTACGCCTTGAGCTTCGGACGGCTGCCCTGTCCCGCCAGAGACAACGCGACCGGGGTCGAGGCTGGCGGCGGCGCAACCGCCTGCAGCAGCGGCGGCAGCGGCGTTGCCGTCGGCTACCTGCCCGCGGCGACGCTCGGTCTCGCCCCCAGCGACGACCAGGGTTACCTGCTCGACGCCTGGGGCGGGCGCTTGCGCTACGCCGTCAGCGCCGGCCCGGCCAGCGCCAGAAACGTATTCACCGACAGCAACGGCATGCGCGCCTATTGGCAGACCCAGGGTGGACCACCGCCGGCGAGCGTGCAAATCTGCAACGGCGCCGCCAGCATCACCCACGCCGGTGCCGCCAACGCCGACTGCGCTGCCGCGGCGGCGCTGACCCAGAGCGCCGTCGCCGTCATCTACTCGACCGGGAGGAACGCCGCCGCGACAGCGGGCGCCGACGCCGCGGCGAACCGCGATGACGACCGGGTCTTCGTCAGCCACGATGCGCGCAGCGCCACCGGTGTCGGCGGCGGATTCGACGATCTTCTGCTCTGGCTGCCGCCGGCCATCCTCTACCACCACCTGATCCTTGCCGGTCGGCTCCCCTGACAGCCACCGCCGGCCAACCCTCCTCGAAAGGACAACGCCATGCAGCGCAAGAGTCTCGGCTTCACCCTGGTCGAAATCGCCATCGTCCTGGTCATCGTCGCCCTGCTCCTGGGTGGCATACTCAAGGGCCAGGAGTTGATCACCAGCGCCAAGATCAGGAACATCGCCGGCGACT
>JAHFRE010000232.1 GCA_023258955.1 Sterolibacterium sp. | reverse complement strand
ACGAGATCTCGCCGTCGCAGGCGCGCAACCTCGAAAAAGAGGTCGGCTGCGAGGTGATGGACCGCACCATGGTGATCCTCGAGATCTTCCACCGCCACGCCAGTTCGCGCGCCGCGCGCGCTCAGGTGGAGATCGCGCGCCTCGCCTATATGGCGCCGCGCCTGCGCGAGGCGGCGAAGCTGGCCGGACCGCAGGGGCGCCAGCGCAGCGGCACCGGCGGTCGTGGCGCCGGCGAGTCGCACACCGAGATGGACCGGCGCAAGATCCGCGACCGCATCGCCGAGCTGCAACGCGAGATCGCGGCGATGGACGTCGAGCGCCAGACCCAGCGCGCCCGGCGCCAGGAACGCCAGGGCCTGGCCAGCGTGGCGCTGGTGGGCTACACCAACGCCGGCAAATCCACCCTGATGCGCGCCCTCACCGGCAGCGAGGTGCTGGTCGCCGACAAGCTGTTCGCCACGCTCGACACCACGGTGCGCGCCCTCCATCCGGAGGGTCAGCCGCGGGTGCTGGTCAGCGACACGGTGGGCTTCATCAAGAATCTGCCGCACGGCTTGGTGGCGTCGTTCAAGTCCACCCTCGAGGAAGCGCTCGACGCCTCGCTGCTGCTCCACGTCATCGATGCGAGCGACCCCGGATTCGAGCGGCAGCTCGAGGTGACCGACAAGGTGCTCGGCGAGATCGGCGCGGAGGCGGTGCCGCGGCTGCGCGTCTTCAACAAGATCGACCAGCTCGGCGAGGCGCCGGCGCAGGACGAGCGCGCCACGCTATTGCGTGCCCGCTACCCCGGCTGCCTGGTCATCAGCGCGCGCCGGCCGGGCGACGTCGCGCAACTGCAGCAGGAGATCCTGACCTTCTTCCGCCAGGATCTGATCGAAGCCGAGCTGTTCCTGCCCTGGTCGGCGCAGCAAGCGCGCGGGCT
Organism: Sterolibacterium sp.; assembly: GCA_023258955.1. GTDB lineage: Bacteria > Pseudomonadota > Gammaproteobacteria > Burkholderiales > Rhodocyclaceae > CAIYYX01. The sequence goes on along the minus strand of JAHFRE010000232.1, from coordinate 4,852 downwards.
CATCTACGCCAGCTGCGAGGTGCTGGCGGAGCGCGCCGACGCGGACGGTGCGCACTTGCGCGTGCGCGGTGAGCCGGCGGTGGTCGAGGGCCTGCGCGAGAAGCTCGCCAACGCCGCGTGACGCGCCGGCGCCGCCCTCAATCGACCTTCGATTCGTCCCGGTACATCGCCTGACTGCGCTTTTCCCTGACCCACTCGTCGATCTGCGCCAGGGTCAGGTAGTTGTTCATGTCGAAGCGGTCCCAGCTGACGATCTGCGCCAGCTCCTTCTTCCAGCGCTTGTACGGCGGCTTGGCGGCGGGGCCGAAGCAAAAGATGTCGATGATGGCGAGGTCGGCGGGCACGCCGAGCAGGGGCTTGAGGGTGTTTTGCGCGTGCTCCTGCCCGATCGCCGTAACCCACCAACTGTTGTAGCCGAGCGCCGCCGCTGCCAGATGCGCCGACATGGTGGAGGCCGCCACCGACTGCAGCAGGATGCGTTCGGCGTTTTCGTGATATTTGCGGTCGAGCTCCGATCCGTCCATGAGCACGGGAAACGCCCGCGTCCAGCGGAAGTCCGAGGCGACAACGATGAGGCCGGGAGCCGTTTCGAGGCCGTGGTAATTGGGCGTCGGAAACTTCATCTTGAGCTTGGCGCGAACGTGCTGTTCCTCGACGAAATAGTCGGCGATCGCCTTCTTTAGTTCCGGCTTGGTGATGACGATGTAGTGCCACGGTTGCGCGTTGGCACCCGAGGGCGCGTGCCGCGCCGCTTCGAGGATGAGTTCGTAGTGCTCGCGCGGGACGACGTAGTTCTCGTCGAACTGGCGCGTCGTCATGCGATTGCGCACGACATCCATCAAGGCGGTGTAGCGTTGGCGTTGATCGAACGTTGCTGGATCGGACATGGTTGTCTTCCTCTGAGCGGTGGTTGACCATCATCGCAGCTAACAGCGGGGCGAGGCAAGCGTGGCGCTCTCAAGAAGACGAAGGGTCGCCCCGAGTCTTCTTGACCCCCGCGGGGGGCGGGTCGGGCTGCGCCCGGCCCAGGGGGCGCTCAGTTGCGCTCCAGCTCCAGGCGCGGTCGTTCCTCCTTGAAGGACCACTCGCGGGTGATCTCGGCGATGTCGATGCGCCGTCTCAACAGCGGCGGAAAGGCGGCGAAGGGCGCGCTGGCCTCGACGATCCGTCGCACCGCGTCGTCGAGGTCTTGGTGGCCGCTGCCGCGGTCTATGCTCACCCCGATCAAGCTGCCGTCGCTCTTGACGCTGACGGTCACCAGCAGCGTGTCGTAGGCGCGGTTCTTCGCCAGACGCGGAAAGCTGATGGCGCCGATCCGCTCCACCTTCTGCCGCCAGTCCTCGGTGTAGATCGCCAGGGCGACGTCGCGGCTGTCGTTGCCGCCGATCCTGCCGCGCCGCCCCTGATCTTTTTCCGCCGCGCTCTTCGCCGGCGGCACCAGCAGGCCGGCGCGGCTGTCCTCCAGGCCGCGCCGCGCCAGCGTCGCACCGCTCTCCAGGGGGCCGCTCTCGGCGTCGTCGCGCGCCTTGGACTGGGCGCGGGCGGCGCGCGCCTGCTCCGCCGCAGCGCGGCGCACCTCGGCTTCCTCCCTGGCCTTGGCCGCGGCGGCGAGTTCTTGCTGCCGCTGCGCCTCTTCCTGCGCCCGGGCTTCGTCTTTCAGCCGCGCCGCGTCGCGCGCCTTCGCCTCGGCCTGGGCGCGGGCGGCGAGCGCCTGCTCGGCCGCCCGCTGCTGCTCCGCCCGCTGCTGTTCGAGAGCGGCGCGGCGGGCCTCTGCTTCCTCCCTGGCCCTGGCCGCGGCGGCGAGTTCCTGCTGCTGCCGCTTCGCTTCTTCCTGCACTCTGGCTTCCTCTTTCAGGCGCGCCTCGTCGCGCGCTTTCGCCTCCGCCTGGGCGCGGGCGGCGCGCGCCTGCTCGGCCGCCCGCTGCTGCTCTGCCCGCTGCTGTTCGAGAGCGGCGCGGCGGGCCTCGGCCTCCTCCCTGGCCTTGGCCGCGGCGGCGAGTTCCTGCAGCCGCTGCGCTTCTTCCTGCACCCGGGCTTGCTCTTTCAGGCGCGCCTCTTCGCGCGCCTTCGCCTCCGACTGAGCGCGGGCGGCCCGCACCTGCTCTTCCGCCCGCTGCTGTTCGAGAGCAGCGCGACCTGCCTCGGCTTCCTCACTGGCCCTGGCTGCGGCGGCGCGCGCCTGTTCTTCCGCCCGCTGCTGCTCGAGAGCGGCGCGGCGGGCCTCGGCCTCCTTCCTGGACCTGGCTGCGGCGGCGAGCTCCTGCTGCCGCTGCGCTTCTTCCTGCACCCGGGCTTCCTCTTTCAGGCGTGCCTCTTCGCCCGCCTTCGCCGCCGCCTGGGCGCGGGCGGTGCGCGCCTGCTCCTCCGCGCGGCGTTGTTCCTCGGCCTGGGCCGCAGCCAGGCGCGCCCGCGCCTCGGCGGCCTGCTGTTCGCTCAGGTTGCGCCTTGCCTCCGCCTCCGCGCGAGATCTGGTCAGCGCCGCCAGTTCCTCCTGCTGCTTCACCTCGTGCAGGCGCGCCTCTTCACGCGCCTTGGCCTCGGTCTGCGCCAAGGCGATGCGCTGCTGGTCCTCGATGCGTCTTCGTTCCTCGGCCCGCTGCTGCTCGAGCAGCGCGCGGCGTGCCTCCGCCTCCTCCCTGGACTTGGCCAGGGCCGCCAGTTCCTCCTGTCTCTTCGCCTCGTCGCGCAGACTGGCCTGCTCGCGCGCAGTCGTCTCCGCCTGCACGCTGCGCGCTTGCTCAGCGGCGCGCAGCGTCGCCTGGTCCTCGAGGCGCTGGCGCGCCTCTGCCGCTTCCCTGGCCCTGGCGGTGCGTTCGCGCTCCAGCTTTGTCTGTTCGGCCTGCCCCTGTTCCAGCGCCAGCCGTTTGGCCTCTGCCTCCGCGGCGGATTTCGCCGCCTGATCGTCCAGCGCTTTCGCCTCCTCGAGCGGCTGCGCCTCCTCCTGCGGCTTCGTCTCTGCCAGCGGTTTCGGCGGCTCCGGCGTCTTCGCCGCGCTGGGCTCGGGTGCGCCGGCCTCGATCGCCGGCTTGGGGACCTCGGGCTCGGCCTCGCTGCGCCGCTCGCGGGGTGTCTCGGGTGCCTCGGCCGCGAGTTGTTCGTGCCGTTCGAGCTCGGCTGCGCGCGGCGCCGACGATACCGGCGCGCGCTGGAGCAGCACCGCCTGCAGGCTCGGCGCCCCGCCCGGACGGCCCAACCAGAATCCATCCTGCCCGGTCAGACCGAGGCTGGTCTGGTCGAAGCGGCTGAGCAGCAAGGCAGCGTGCAGCAGCAGGCTGGCGAGCAGGGCCCTTCCCAATTTGTTTGTCGCTGGCGGGGTCATGCGCCGAACCGTTGCGGTGAGGGCCGTATCTTGCCCGAATTCCTGGCCGCGGACAGGGCGCGCCGCGGCGCGGCGGTTATCATGCGAGCGGCGATCATCATTGAAGGGGCTCGATTTGCGCATCGTTGGTGCCTTGGCCTGCGCGCTCGCCGTGCTCGTGCGCGGAGGACCGGCGGTTGCGGTTGACGGGGCTGCCCGCGCCGAACGCGAACAGGCGCAAGCCGAGCAGCGTCTGGCCGACGACGAGCGGCGGCGGGCCCAATTGGAGCGCCGCCAAGCGCAGGAACAGGCGCGCGAGCGCGCCAGCGAGGAAAGGCGGCGACTGCAGGCGCAGGGCTACGAGGCGCTCAAGCCCTTTCGCGATTGCCCCGATTGTCCGCTGCTGATCGTCATACCCGCCGGCGCATTCCTGATGGGTTCGCCGGTGGAAGAGATGGGCCGCTACAGCGCCGAGGCACCGCAGCACCGGGTGACCATCGCCCAAGCTTTTGCGCTGGCCAAGACCGAGCTCACCCAGGGCCAGTGGCGGGCGCTGATGGGCAGCAATCCGAGCCATTTTTCGGACTGCGGCGATGACTGTCCGGTGGAGCAGGTCAGTTGGAACGACGCCCAGGAATATCTGTCGCGGCTGAGCAAGAAGACCGGCAAGCGCTATCGCCTGCCCAGCGAGGCGGAATGGGAATACGCGGCGCGGGCGGGGACGACCTCGCCTTTCCATACCGGGAATTGCATCGACGGCGACGAGGCCAACTACGACGGCAACTACGACTACGGGTTCTGTCGCGCCATGAAGCGGCTCTCCCGGCAGCGGCCGCTGCCGGTGGCCAGCTTCGCCGCCAACGGCTTCGCGCTGCACGACATGCTCGGCAACGTCTGGGAGTGGGTGGAGGACTGCTGGCACGAGGACTACCGCGGCGCGCCGGTCGATGGCAGCGCCTGGTCCGACAGCGCTTGCACCAGCCGTGTCCTGCGCGGAGGTTCCTGGCGCACCGAGGCGCGCGCCCTGCGCTCGGCCGAGCGCAACTGGGAGTGGGCCAGGGAGCGGGGCAACGGCCTCGGCTTCCGGGTCGCTCGCTCGCTCTTCTAGACGGCATACCGAGCGTGCGCGCTTTCCCCCTGCTCGTCGTCGGCGCCCTGGTGCTGCAGGTCTTGCCGGTCGAGGCCGAAGAGTTGCGCCCGGGCCAGGTGTTCGCCGACTGCGACGCCTGCCCCGAGCTGGTGGTGATTCCCGCGGGCGCTTTCGACATGGGCGTGGCCGAGGGCGAGCGGCCCGGCACCGACAACGCCAAGCCGCAGCACCGGGTGACCATCAACGCCGCCTTCGCCCTGGGCAAGACCGAGGTGACGCGCAGGCAGTGGCGCGCGGTGATGGGCGTCAACCCGATCGGGCCGCTGGTCTGCGACGACTGCCCGGCGGAAAATCTGAGCTGGAACATGGCGCAGGAGTTCGTGCGCCGGCTCAGCATGAAGACCGGCAAACAATATCGGCTGCCGTCCGAGGCCGAGTGGGAGTACGCCTGCCGCGCCGGCGCG
>JAHFRE010000053.1:6792-19492 GCA_023258955.1 Sterolibacterium sp. | reverse complement strand
CCTGCCACGGCCAGAGCGGTCTGCGCATCCGCCTGCAGGACCTGCCCAACTTCGCCGTCGCCAAGGACGCGCAGCAGGCCTACACCACCTGGCCCGCCTATCGGGTTTCGCAAGGCCTGTTTCGCTCCTTCCAGTGGCGGCTCAACGACTGCTTCCGCCAACAGCGTTTTGCCGAGCCCGGCTACGCATCGGAGGCCACGGTTGATCTGACCATGTTTCTCGCCGCCTCGGCCAACGGCGCCAAATACGCTGGACCCGGCCTCAAGCGCTAGGAGGGAAGGACGATGGACCCGAGAGCTATCCTCTGTTTGGCCCTCGCGGTGGTGCTGGCGGGGCCGGCGCTGGCCGCCGACGCGGCGCGGGATGCCGCTTTGGACAAGAAGACCGCCGCCATCATCGAGCGCGATTTCCACGCCAAGGGCATCGCCCGGGCGGACCGGGTCAAGCAGGACGAGTTGCAGCGGCTTTGCACCCAGTTTCACGACCAGCCGCCGCAGAAGATCGCCGAGCGGGTCGAGCGGGCGCAGCAGGCGGCGATCAAGTGGCCGGCCGACGGCAGCTACCTCGGCGACTGGCGGGCCGGCGAAAAGCTGGCGCAGAGCGGCGCCGGCATGACCTGGAGCGACCCGGCCGGGACACCGGCCGGCGGCAACTGCTACAACTGCCATCAGCTGTCGGCCAAGGAGATCGCCTTCGGCACGATCGGGCCGAGCCTGCTGCACTTCGGCAGGAGCCGCGGCAATACGCCGGAGACCCAGCGCTACGTCTACGCGCGCATCTACAACGCCAAGGCGCAGAACATGTGCGCCAACATGCCGCGCTTCGGCCATCTGGCCATCCTCAGCGAGGCGCAGATCAAGGACCTGGTGTCCCTGCTGCTCGATCCCGAATCTCCGGTCAACAAGGACTAGGGGCTGGCGATGAGCCACCTGAGCCGCCGCGAATTCCTGCGCCTGCTGGGCGTGGCGGCGGCCGGCGGCCTCACGCTCGAAGCCGACCCGGCCAGGGCCGCCGATCGCCTCTACCAGGCGCCGCGCTTCGGCAACGTCGCCCTGCTGCACATCACCGACTGCCACGCGCAATTGCAGCCGATCTACTACCGCGAGCCGGATCTCAATCTCGGCGTCGGGTCGATGCGCGGACAGGTGCCGCATCTGGTGGGTGCGGCGCTGCTCGAGCGCTTCGCCATCGCTCCGGGCTCGCCCGCCGCGCACGCCCTGACCAGCCTCGACTTCGCCGCAGCGGCGAGCACCTACGGCAAGGTCGGCGGCTTCGCCCACCTCGCCACCCTGGTCAAACAGTTGCGCGCCGACCGCCCCGGCGCCCTGCTCCTCGATGGCGGCGACAGCTGGCAGGGTTCCGGCCTGGCACTGTGGAGCCGCGGCGCCGACATGATCGAGGCCAGCCTGCTGCTGGGGGTGGACATCATGACCCTGCACTGGGAGTGCACCTACGGCGCCGAGCGGATCAAGGCGGCCGAGGCCGGCCCACTCAAAGGGCGGATCGAGGTGTTGGCGCAGAACGTCAAGACCGCGGACTTCGGCGACCCGGTGTTCAAGCCCTATAGCATCCGCACGATCAACGGTGTGCCGCTGGCGATCATCGGCCAGGCCTTTCCCTACAGCGCCATCGCCCACCCGCGCTACTTCGTACCCGACTGGTCGTTCGGCATCCAGGAAGAGGCGCTCCAGGCCAACATCGATGAGGCGCGCGGCAAGGGGGCGCAGCTGGTGGTGCTGCTGTCGCACAACGGCATGGACGTCGACCTCAAGCTGGCGTCGCGGCTGCGCGGGCTCGACGCCATCCTCGGCGGCCACACCCACGACGGGGTGCCGGCGCCGATCGTGGTCGGCAACCCGGGCGGCAGCACCCTGGTCACCAACGCCGGCTCCAACGGCAAGTTCCTCGGCCTGCTCGAGTTCGAGGTAAGAGCGGGGAAGATCGCCGGCCACCGCTACCAGCTGCTGCCGGTGTTCGCCAATCTGCTCAAAGCCGATCCGGCGATGGCGGCGCTGATCGACAGGCTGCGCGCGCCGCACGCCGCCAGGCTCGGCGAACCGCTGGCGCGCAGCGAAGCGCTGCTCTATCGCCGCGGCAACTTCAACGGCAGCTTCGACCAGTTGATCCTCGAGGCGCTGATGCGCGAGAAGGACGCGCCGATCGCCTTCTCACCGGGCTTTCGCTGGGGCACGTCGCTGCTGCCCGGGGCGACGATCACCATGGAGGACCTGCTCGACCAGACCGCCATCACCTATCCGGCGACGACGCTGACGACCCTGAGCGGCGCCCAGATCAAGGCGGTGCTCGAAGACGTCGCCGACAATCTGTTCAATCCCGACCCCTACTACCAGCAGGGCGGCGATATGGTGCGGGTGGGCGGCCTCGCCTACGCCTGCGAACCCGGTGCCGCCATGGGTCGCCGCATCCAGGCGCTGCGCTTGAACGGCGAAGCGCTCGAGGCCGACAAGCGCTACAAGGTGGCGGGCTGGGCGAGCGTCTCCGAAGAAGCGCGGGACAGCGGCGGCGAGCCGATCTGGGAACTGGTGGCGCGCCACCTGCGGCAGAAGAAGGTGGTCAAGCCGGGCAAGATCGACTCGCCCAGGCTGATCGGGATGGCCGGCAATCCCGGCATGGTCTGATACCGCTCATGGAAATACTGCGCGCCATCTTGACCCTGCTCGCCGCCCTCGGCCTTGTCCTAGTAGCCGGCCCGGCGCCGGCGGCGGCGCCGGTCCCGGAGATCGCCTTCAGCGAGACGAAGGTGAGGATCGCCAAGATCGAGATCCGCGCCGAGGTCAGCTTGGACGAGGCGGTCGAGTCCTTGAAGCTGCGCGCCAATCAGCTCAACCTCAAATTCGTCGGCGGCAACGCCCTGTACAAGGAAATCGAAGCCCTGACCGGCAAGCCGGCGCGGCGCATGGAAATCTTCAACTTCTGCGACGGTCTCGCGGCGCAGCAGTTGATCGCCGCCGACAGCACCCTGATCGCCTTCATGCCCTGCCGCATCGCCGTGGTGGAAGACGCGCGCGGCGCCCGCTGGATCATCGCCATGATGATGGCCGAAGCGAGCATCGCCGCGCTGCCCGAACCGACGCGCAGCAGCGCCCGCCGGATCATGGCGGCGATGCAGGAGATGATGCGCGCCGCCGCCAGCGGCGATCTGTGAGCGTTGTCGATTCGCCGCCGGGCGGCGCCGCTTGACGCCGCCACGCGGCGATTGTCGCTGCCTCAGGCCGCCTGCAAACCGCCGAAGCGGGTGTAGTAATAGGCGGCCGGTTCGGGCAGGGGGCCCTGCGCCGTTTCGAGCACGGTCATCAGGTGGCTCTTGGCGCCGTCCTGGGTGAGCAGGTAGAGCTCGCGGCACAGCTCGCGCGCCGTGTGTCCGGGCCAATCGGCGGACAGCAGCTGCTGCGGCAGCTGCGGGTCGCGCAGCTGGACACGGCGAAATTCGTGCATCAGCAAGGTGCGCAGGACGAAGCACTGCTGCGGGTCGAGTTGGCGGGCGCTCTTCAACGCTCTCGCCGCCGGGCGGAAGCGCTCGATGAAGCGCTGGTAGTCCTCGGCCAGCGCCGCCAGCCCCCAGCAATCGTGCACCAGTTCCTGCAGCGGCCGGCTGGTCGCCGCGCCCAGCGCCTGCGCCTGCATCACCACCACCTTGTCGCGGGCGCCGCTGTCCTCGAGGATATCCATCAGCGAATCGAGGTTGGCCGCCGGGTGCGCCAACACGCCCGGCGCGATGTTGCCGAAGCCCTCCCAGAGCAGCTCCTTGCGCAGCGCCTCGCGTTGCCCAAGGTCGAGGGCGCCGCCGGTGAGCACCAGGTGCCATTCGCCGTTCCAGTCGCTGCGCGGCGCGTCGTAGATGCGCCGGTAGGCGTGTTCGAAGCGGCGCCGGCCGAGCGCGGTCAGGCTGTAGAAGCTGCGCCGGCCGCGCTGTTCGGCGACCAGCCACTTCTCTTTGACCAGGCGGAAGACGCTGGTGCGCACCATGCGTTCGTTGAGACCCAGCGGCTGCACCAGGCGGATGAAGCTACCCAGCCACACCGTGCCGCCGTGCACCGCGATCATGTCGCCGTAGACCGTGATGATCAGCGAGTTGGCGCGCACCGGCCGTTCGGCCAGGAAGCGTGCGATCCAATCGGCTAGGTAGCGGCTGGGCATATCTCGATCTTGGGAGAATGGCACAACATGATACATGATGAAGGAAAATATGTAGCGCTTTGTGTCGCAATGGCCGGCGCCGCGCAGGGACGCCGGTGGCGGGTGCGCCTGGCAGCGATTTATGCTTGAATAGCCGGGCGCGGCGCGACTGCGCTGCATCGCGGAGGGAGCATGGCCGATCGCAGGTTGCAGGTGTTTCACGCCGTAGCCAAACAACTGTCCTTCACCAAGGCCGGCGAGGTGCTGTTCATGACCCAGCCGGCGGTGACCTTTCAGATCAAGCAGCTCGAGGAGCACTTCGACACGCGGCTGTTCGACCGCGGTCACGGTCGCCTGTCGCTGACCCCGGCGGGGGAGATGGTGCTGGAGTTCGCGGAGCGGATACTTGGCCTGTCGGCGGAGATGGACGTACGCCTGGCCGAGATGACCGGCGAGGTCGGCGGCCCGCTGCTGGTCGGGGCCTCGATGACCATCGCCGAGTTCATGCTGCCGCGCATCCTCGGCGAATTCAAGTCGCGCTATAGCGGCGTGCGGCCGCATCTGGTCGTCGCCAACTCCGAGACCATAGAAAAGCGCGTCGCCGACCACGCCCTCGACGTCGGCTTCATCGAATCGCCGTCGCGTCATCCCAATCTGCGCACCGAGGTGTGCTGCGACGACGAACTGGTGGTGGTCTGCAGCCCGCGCTTTCCCTTCGCCCGCTTGAAGGAGGTGCCGCCGGAGAAACTGCTCGACCACCCCTACGTGTCGCGCGAACCGGGCTCGGGCACGCGCGAATTCACCGACGCCTACCTGCGCAGCCACGGCAGCGGCATCGACCAGTTGAACGTGGTGATGGAGTTGGGCAGCCCGGTCGCCCTGAACGGCGTGGTCGAGACCGGCATCGGCTACACCGTGGCGTCGCGCGCCTCGGTGGCCAGCTCGCAGCGCCTCGGCGATCTCGTCGCCATTCCCCTGAAGCCGCGCCTGATGCGCGCCCTGTCGATGGTCTACCCGAAGGACAAGTTCCGCTCCAAGCTGGTCGCCACCTTCGTCGACTTCGCCTCGGCCAAGCTCAAGGAACTGGCGGACAGCAAGGCCTAGGCCGCGGCGACAACCGTGGTTGACCATGATATGCCGCCATGGCGGACCAGGCTTCGGCGTTACCCCGGCTGAGCGCCACCTGGCGCAACAGATTTCAATCAAAGGAATTTGACATTTCTGAGGTATATGCGAGACACTTATAGGCATATGTCATATGACAACGCCTATAAGGAGCAGCAGTGCGGCAATCAGGGGCGGTCTTATTTGCGGGTGCAGCCAGCTTCGTGGTCGCCGTTGGCGGCAGCGAGGTCCAGGCGGCGATTGGCAGTGACGCCAAGTACATCACACCTGAGGTTCGCCAGATTCTTGCGCTGCCAGAGGACAAGATCGATACGGGCGTTGCGGCGCTAACGATTGCCAAAGAGGTCTATCCGAAAATCAATGTTGCCGCCTATTCGGCACAGATCGACCAACTCGCCATGGACGCGAAGCGCTATATCGATTGGTATGGTCGACATGATCCCGATTCAATCATCCGGGCACTCAATACTTGGTACTACCGTGCCTATGGCGTCCAATACGACAAGTCACCGGGCAATCGGGAAAGCCAGGACAACTATTATCTCAACAGGATCGTGGATACCCGAAAGGGCATGTGTATCACGATCCCATTGCTCTACATGGTGATAGCGCAACGGCTGGGATATCCAGTCCGCGCCGTGTTTGTGCCTGAACATTCCTTTGTTCGCTATGTTGATCCGTCGCTCAAAGAGCAAAACATCGAACTCTCGGCAGGGGCCGGCTATTCATCCGACGAAGACTATGCTTATAGGCTGAATATCAATGAGCGCGGAATCGCCAGCGGCGCATTTCTCCGGACGCTGACCAAGCGCCAGTATCTGGCCAGTCTGCTCATGCAGAATGCGTTGGTGTTCATTAAGCGCGGGGACGTCGATCGCGCCGATTGGTATCTTGAGAGAGCGCACAAGCTGGACCCAAAGGACATCGTGGTCGTCAAGAACCTCTCTACTGCGTACCGCATGCAGTCAAAGCGCACCCAAGACCCCGTTGTCGCTGCATCGCTCAAAGCGAAGTCGATCGAATACTTTTGGAAGACCGAGGACATGGGCTGGACTCGCGATCCCGATGCAAATATCAGGAGAGAAAAGCGATGACCGCTATTCGATTTCCGCTGTCTGCGATGGTGCTGCTGGTCACAGTCGTAGCATTGCACGCCGCACTGGCAACCCACATTCGATCGTCAAGCAAGGGCGATTGGCAGGGTGGGCCCTACAACCAGTACCGCGACTATGATCCGTCAACGGAGCGGTATCTGCAGTCTGACCCGATAGGACTGCAAGGGGGGATCAATACCTACGTCTACGTGACCGGGAACCCAATTTCCCATTCGGACCCAACGGGACTGGAAACGTATGTATGTACAAGGCCACTTAGCAATTCGGGTGGGATCAGCCTTGGACCACTAAAACATGAGTTCATGTGCGTCATCCACCTAGATGGAACAACGTCGTGCGGCGGACTAGGGCCATCCGGAAGCGCATTTGGAAGCCCCGGAAAAATGGAATGGGAAACCGAGATTGCCCCGGGAAGTTGCGCACCGATAAAGAAGCAGAGTGCCTGCATTGATTCCTGCGTCATGGCCAAATTGAATGGTACATTGCCTACCTACGATGTCCGAGCAGGAAGATTTTCGAGCGCAACCCCGGGTTCACAGCAATGCCAGATTTTTGCTGAAGATACCGTACAGGCCTGCATTTCAAAGTGCCCTTAACAATGTGGACAGCAGATTCACAGTTGTTAGCTAGACGGCCCTATACTCGTTGGCTGCAAGCGATTTGGGTCATCTGGAGCCTGTGGTGGCTTTGTGTTGACCAATGTTCATATCTGACATCGTGCGTCAAGTTGGCTGGTATTTCTGTTGCCGGCGAGGCTAGAGAAGCTGCGAGTTTGATGGCGCTACTTTCCGGGTATCCGCTTAGCGACTTTGCGGCCGGTATCGTTGATTACCTCGTTGGGTTGCGAGGTCTTGACTCATTGCGATCTGGCATGGCAACGGCATTAACGGATGCCGTGTACTTTCTGGCGTTGGCGGTCTCGGGATATTGCCAATGGTTCGTAGTCGTCCCAAAGTTGTTGATTCAGTTGAGGCGCTGGTTCAAATCCAACAGGTCGACCGGTAAGCGCGGGTAGAGCCATGGGGCAGAATCAGGGCTAGGTGACGGGGTACTTGGATAACGGATTCGGAACGTATGATCTAAGCACGGGGCGATATCTACTGACCGACCCGCTCGGGCTTTATTGGTTTCGCTGGCCGTGGCAAACGCCTGGTGTCGTCGGCCGTCCAGGTACGCCAGTCCCCCCAGGCGGTCTAATTAGTGAGTTCATTGAGCTGTATTTGCCGGCAGGTTACACGTTTGGTGAGATGCATGATAATTTTGTGGATGCCGCTACCAGACCGGGAACCCCAGACTGGCTCGCCAATATTCCTTCGATGATTTTTCTCTACCGAGAGGCGGTACAAGTAGAAGTGCTGAGAACTATGGGCCTTCTCAAACAACCGTCAAATCAGTGCAGAAGATGAAGAAGTGCGATTACGCAATAATGCGCGACCTTACGCTGACCCTATGTTCTGTCATTTGCGCTGTCGCCTGGAGCCTTAGCTACGCAAATGAAGATCCTCAGCCAGGAAGTCGATACAAGATCGTTCGGCCTGTGTATCTGATGGCTGTATATGACAGCCTAAATAACAGGAAGCTTAGTCGAGAGACGGCGCGTGCGTATCTGGAATCAAAGCGGTATAACAAGAAGTCCTGGGTGGCGTTCCAAAGCGAAATACCCGCAGGCACGATAGTGACAATAATTGGCCCGGCGCCCAAAGTTTGGCGTGTCCCCATCTTTGCCAATCGATACTTTGTGCGATTAGAGCCCGACCCGTCGCGTGGGCTTGACGTCATTCTTGAACTTAATCGCGGGATTGAGGGAAGTCTAGACGGGTTGAACCCGGAGTTGTTTGCGCGGCCGTAAGTATGTTGGGCGGCTTGAGGCAACCTAGAATTTCCAAGCGGAGGTTACCGCAACTCAGTTGCGGCGCTGATTCAAATCAAACACGATGGGTATAACATGAAGCCTTCGCGCGAAGGCGCTTGCGCCCAGGCCTGAGCGCGTCTCACATCACCACCACTCAAGGAGGCGCCATGACTTCAAGACGCAACTTCATCAAGGCAGCAGGCACCGTGACGGCGGGTATCGCCGCGACCTCGTCGGCGTCGGAGGTGTTGGCGGCGGGGGCGAAAGAAGCCGCACCCAAGAAATACAGCGGACCCCACCAGATGCCGACCAAGGTGACCCTGCTGTCCATGCTCAACGAGGATGGCACGGAGACCCTGGGGGCGAAGACGGCGAGCGCTGTCGTGGATATCCGCAAGGCCGCCAAGCTGTTGGGCATGGCGGCGCCGCTCACCCTCGAAGAACTGCTGCGCGAAGGCAACGCCAGCGGCTTGAACAAGCTGATTGCGGCGGCTCAGTCCTCGTCCAAGGCGAAGCCCGCCTTGCTCGACGAATCAAAGATCACCCACGGCAGGCTGTTCACCAATCCAGGCAAGATCGTCTGCATCGGTCTCAACTACCGGGCGCACGTCGCCGAGGCGGCGATGAAGCTGCCGAGCGTGCCGATCCTGTTCAACAAGTACAACAACGCTCTGGCGGCGCACAACTGCACCATCAAGCTGCCGCCCAGAGAGGTCTCCTACAAGTTTGATTACGAGACGGAATTGCTGATCGTCATGGGCAAGAAAGCGCGCAATGTGACGGAAGCCGAGGCGCTGAACTACGTTGCCGGATACTGTACCTCACAGGATTTCTCGGCCCGCGATCTTCAATTGGAGACGCCGTCGGTGCAGTGGATGGTCGGCAAGACGCTGGACAATTTCGGCCCGATCGGGCCGTATTTCGTCTCGGCCGACGTGGTCGGCGACCCGAACAACTTGAACATCGAGACCTACGTCAACGGCGAGAAGCGCCAGTCGTCGAACACCAGTTTCATGATCTTCAATCCGCAAAAGCTGATCGCCTACATCAGCAAGCTATGGACGCTCGAACCCGGAGACATCATCTGGTCGGGCACACCCGAGGGCGTGATTCTCGGCTTGCCGAAGGAGAAGCAGGTGTGGCTGAAGGCCGGCGATGAAATCGTCAGCTCGATAGAAAAGCTCGGTGATCTGAAGTTCAAGTTGGCTTGACGCCCCGGGATTGCTCCGCCGCGGGCGGCCAGATCCGCGGTGACTGACGGCATCCGCGCCACGGACGCGGGTGCCGTCGCTCTACCAGCCTATTTCCATTCGTAGACCTTCGACTTCGCGTTGCCCACCTCATCGACATCGTGTTCGAACACGGCGCAAATGCCGTTGAGATTCGCCAGACGCTGCGCCGTCGTCTGATAGTAGATCGATCCGCGCCAACTCGCCGCCAAACCCTTGCCCTTCGGTTTGCCGATACCCTCGCCGATCCAGGTGACCAACTCGCCATCCTTGGTGGTCAGGATGCCCTGGCCGTTGCCGCGCATGAAGCCGGCTGCGGTCAAAGCCGAGCGATAGGTGCCGATCTCGGTATAGTCGACACCGAGAATCCGGCCGCTGGTCTGGAAGCTCACTTCGACCTGCGGGCTCTGTCCTTCCGCAGGCAATACTCTGATACCCGTGACCTTGCCTTGGTCTTCGCCAATCATTTCACCAAGCATGCTGCACCTCCGATTCCAATCCGAGGTCGCGTCAAAAGGGGGGCGGTTCAGAACCGCTCGCAACCTCGGTCGGCGCGGCCCTGCACCGTGGGGGCCGACCAGGTCCGGCCACCCCGGGGCAGACCCATTGCGGGGCTGCCCATTTGCGGTGGACCATGCGTTCCGATCTTGGTTCAGCGCTGCGCGGATGCAGCTCGCGCCGGCTTGCTTGCTCGCAGCACGGGATCGGGCAGCGCCTTCCGACTACGGCCGAACCAGCGACCCCTCCTTGACCTTGACGCTGTCGCCGACCCTGTAGCTGGTTGGTGATGCATACTTGAAGGTCTTCTTCGATCCGTCTTCCATCTGAACAACGACGCGATATTCCATCTTCGCGTTCGATTTCTTTTCCACCTGATGACCGACATAGGCACCGCCGACCAAGCCGCCGACAGTCGCGACATCTTTGCCGCGACCGCCACCGAGCTGATTGCCGAGGACTCCACCGAGGACCCCGCCGGCCACCGCGCCAACGCCGCTCGCCTGGCCTTCGAGCTTCACCGCTTTGACTTTGGTGACGGTCCCGCACTCTGGGCACGAGGCCAGCGCTGCTGGGGCGAGGAGGAGAAAGGTGAGAGAGATGCCGAGGCTTGGGATGTACGGCAGCGTTTTCCTGATTGGGCTCATGGTTTCTCCTTGGGCAAGCGTGACCAATCCATGACAGACCAAAGACAGACGAATTATAGTCGTCCGGCCGCGCGCTGGTGATGACGGCGACGCCAGCGCAGCGCCGGCGTGTGTGCATCGTCTAAGCATGTGGCGCGCTGGCGCCGGCTGTTGCAGATCGGCGACACTATTGCCTCGCCGCGAGCGCGCTCAGTCGCCGCTGAGCCTTTCCCGGCGCGGCTTGGGCGGGGTCGCGTCGGCGGGGGCGAACAGGCCGGCGAGGGTCTGCTCGAGCACCGATCGCGCCTCGGGCACCTCGATCTCCATCACTTGGTCGCAGATCCACAGCCTGTCCTTCTCCGGCACGGCGCAGCGCAGGCGGTCGGCGAAGCAGCGGCGAAAGCCGAAATCCGGACCATCGACGGTGTAATGAAAATCGGCGTAGTCGTCGCCCGCGCTGTTGAACAGCTCCAGGAAGTGGCGGCGCGCGGCGCCGGCCGGCGCGGGGCGCAGCAGCATGTCGCTGTTGTCCTCGACCACCTCGGCCAGGCGCAAGGCCAGCGCCCGGGTGAAGGCGGCGCGGCTCTCGGCGTCGAGCCGCGCGTAGGCGATGCGGTCGGCGAGCTGGGCGAGGAAGGCCAGGTACTCGCAGACGAAGTCGAAATAGGAAGCGCCGAGGTCGATGTCGAACTTCGCATCGCGCATGCGCTTGATCGAGTCCATCGCCAGCTTCCAGGCGAGCATGGCGACGACGCTGGCCAGCTCCGCCGGCGTGCGCTGCCTGCCGGCGTGGAAGCGGCTCCTGATGCGAATCGCCATTCAGTGTTCGCCCTTGGTGCGCAGCAGGCCGGCCAGGCGGTTGCCCTGCTTCTGTGGGCCGCCCATCGGGAACAGCTCGTGCAGCGCGACGTTGCTGCCCTGTTGCGGCCCCCACAGCGCGCTGAAGTGCCTGATCATCACCCGCACCTGCGCCTGCACCCGGTGCTCCTGGTAGTGCTCGCGCAGGAAGCGGATCACCTGCCAGTGTGCATCGCTCAGGGTCAGGCCTTCTTCGGCGGCGAGCGCCCGCGCGAACTCCTCTGACCAGTCGTCGAGGTTGCACAGATAGCCTTCCTTGTCGACGTCGATGTCGCGGCTGCCGACCCTGAGCTTGCGCATCGGGCTGGCCGATAGCCCCATCAATAGCCGCCCTTGCCCAAGGGCTGCGGCAGGCCGCCGATCTTGCAAGCCTGCTTCGCTGGACCGGTCGGGAACAGGTCGTAGAGCGCCTTGCTGTCGCAGCCGGGAAGCACCTCCTCCGCCACCGCCTTCAGCATGTTGCGAAAGTTCGGGGTGTGACCGTCTTCGCGGTACCTGTCGCGCATGAAGGCGATCACCTTCCAGTGGTCCTCGTTGAGCTCTATGCCCTCGGCTGCAGCGATCACCCGCACCGCCTGTTCGCTGTAGTCGGGTTCGAGCAGATAGCCTTCCGCGTCCGCTTCCTTCTCCGTGCCGTCGATCAGGTAGCCCATGTCATCCCTCCTTCAGTTTTTCCGCAAGTAGAATTCGTGGCTGCCGCGGCCGCTGTCGACCGCCGCCTCGAGATGGATGCTGCCGCCCTTGGCCCAGGCGCGCACGTCGCCGGGGGTGCCCGGGCAGTTGCTGATGAGCAGCAGCACCTCGCCGGAGGCCATCGTGTCGAGCAGCTTTTTCGCCTCGAGGATCGGGCCGGGACAGGTGACGCCGCGAATATCCAAGGTCATGTTGACGCTGCGCTTGGCGCCGCCACCCTTCTTCAGCAGGAAGGAAGTCCGGCCCTTCTCCCCCTTGTCCGAGCGCAACAGCTCGTTGCCCGTCACCTTGGCCCAGGCCGCCAGGTCATCGGCCGTACCCGGACAGTCGGAGATCAGGACCAGGGTCTGCCCCGGCTCGATGTCGTCCATCACGCGCTTGGCGCCGACCAGGGGCGCCGGGCAGGTCATGCCGCAGAAGTCCAGGGTCGCCACAGGATTTTCCATTGTCGTGCTCCTCTCAAACTGCACCGACGGCGACCGCCGTCTTGTGCGCAACGAATATGCCGCAGCCGAGCTTGCGCGCCCGTCCGAGGCCGACGCTCTGCAGGCGCAGCGCCTGCGCCGG
>JAHFRE010000053.1:0-6692 GCA_023258955.1 Sterolibacterium sp. | reverse complement strand
TGTCGTGCTCCTCTCAAACTGCACCGACGGCGACCGCCGTCTTGTGCGCAACGAATATGCCGCAGCCGAGCTTGCGCGCCCGTCCGAGGCCGACGCTCTGCAGGCGCAGCGCCTGCGCCGGGGCCAGTCCGTGCAGCATCAGGCTGAAGCCGCGCAGCTCCCCTTCTTCGCCGAGACGCGCCTGGGACTTGCCGCAGACCACGCTGGCGGCGATAGCGAGCGCTGCCAGTTCGCGCTCGCACTCGGCGAGAAAGCCCTGCTCGTCTGCTGCCGCCTGGACCACCAGCGGCGAATACTGAGCCGAGGTCGGCCGCAGCTCGCGGCGCGTCGGCTCGCCCAGACGGAGTTCGGTGCCCAGGTCCAGGCGGGCGCCGGCGATGGTCGCCGCCGCGGCCAGGCGCGCCTCGGGCAGGCGCAGGGTGAGCTGGGCGCGCTGACCGAGAATGAGTCCCGCGGCGCCGTCGCTGGCTCCCTTGATCGGCAGTATGGCTGCGCATTCCTCGTCCGCCAGCCAGGGCAGCAGCCGGCGCAGCGCCCGCCACAGCGGCAGGGCGTAGTCGGCGCGCAGATCGGCCCCGGCGAGCGGGAAGACGAGGTCGGCGACTGGCATCACTGTCGTTCCTGTTCCGCCCAGGCGATCATGGCGCGGCCCCAGCGCGCGGCGCTGTCCGGGTCCACGTCGAAGACCGTGAAGCGCTTGCCCTCGCGGATGCGCACCCGCAATTGCGGCATGCCGCCGGACTCGTAGACGATGCGCTGCAACTCGATCTCCTGCCTGCCTATGGGCAGAACGAACTTGTCGACCGGCGTGATCTCGTTGTCCACCGCGTCCTCCTGTGCAAGGGCCGAGAATATCGCATCTTGATGCCGGCACCGGCATCACCACGTCGGGGGGGTGGAACCTATACCCCATCGGAGTAGCTTGACCTACCCCCCCAAGGGGGATGGTTTGTGCACTGCGATGCCACCTAACATCGCCGCACTTTCGTCTATGTCAGACCCCAGGAGGCAAGCCATGGCCAAGAAGCCCCATCCCACTCCCAATCTCGACCAACTCGAGAGCGGTCCCTGGCCCAGCTTCGTCACCGGGCTGAAGCGCCTGGCCAAGGACAAGGATTACGTGGTCGATCTGCTGGGCCACCTCGAGCATTCCTACCAGACGCGCAAGGGCTATTGGAAGGGCGGCACGGTCGGCGTCATCGGCTACGGCGGCGGCGTCATCCCGCGCTTCACCGAGATCAAGAACGAGAAGAACGAGGCGGTCTTTCCCGACGCCGCCGAGTTCCACACCATCCGCATCATGCCGCCCGGCGGCATGCACTACGACACCAAGACCCTGCGCCAGATGTGCGACATCTGGGAGAAGCACGGCACCGGCCTGATCGCGCTGCACGGCCAATCCGGCGACATCATGTTCCAGGGCTGCACCTCGGAGAAGGTGCAGACGGCATTCGACGAGTTCAACGAGATGGGCTTCGACATGGGCGGCGCCGGCCCCTCGGTGCGCACCGGCATGTCCTGCGTCGGCGCCGCGCGCTGCGAACAATCCTGCTTCGACGAAGCCCGCGCGCTGCGCGCCACGGTCAACGCCAACCTCGACGACCTGCACCGCCCGGCGTTGCCCTACAAGTTCAAGTTCAAGTACTCGGGCTGCCCCAACGACTGCATGAATTCGATCCAGCGCTCGGACATGGCGACGATCGGCACCTGGCGCGACAACATCCGCACTGACGAGGCGTTGGCCCGCAAGTGGTTCGCCAAGCACGGCGTCGGCGAATTGGTGAACGACGTCATCTCGCGCTGCCCGACCAAGGCCATGCAGTTGAAGGACAAAGCCAAGCTGGCCAAGGGTGCCAACATCTCCAGCGTCGCGCTGGACGACAGCCAGGCCCTGGAGATCGACAACAAGGATTGCGTGCGCTGCATGCACTGCATCAACGTCATGACCGGCGCCCTGGCCACCGGCATCGACAAGGGGGCGACGATCCTGGTCGGCGGCAAGCGCACCTTGAAGATCGGCGACCTGATGGGGACGGTGGTGGTGCCCTTCCTGCCGCTCAAGACCGACGCCGATTACGAAAGGCTGGTCGAGCTGTCGAAGACCATCCTCGACTTCTTTGCCGAGAACGCGCTGGAGCATGAGCGCACCGGCGAGATGATCGAACGCATCGGCCTGGTCAACTTCCTCGAGGGCGTCGGTCTGGAGATCGATCCCAGCATGGTGTCGGCGCCGCGCACCAATCCCTACGTGCGCATGGACGGCTGGGACGACGAGGTTGCCAAGATCAACGCCAAGAAGGCTGCGGCCTGACATTCACCGGAGACACAGACATGGCTCAAGCTCAAATCCGCCGCGCGATCGAATCCGGGGTGCCCGATCACGTGCCCTACCTGCATCCCAAGCTCAAGCAGAACTACGGCAATTGGAAGTACCACGATCGGCCCCGCCCCGGCGTCCTGCACCACGTTTCGCACAGCGGCGACCAGGTGTGGACGGTGCGCGCCGGCACCCAGCGGCAAATGGACGTGCATACGATACGGACCCTGTGCGACATCGCCGACCAGTTCGCCGAAGGCTACGTGCGCTTCACCATCCGCTCCAACATCGAGTTCATGGTGAGCAGCGAGGCGCAGGTGGCGCCGCTGATCGCCGCCCTGGGCAAACACGGCTTCCCGGTCGGCGGTACCGGCAACTCGATCTCCATGATCTCGCACACCCAGGGCTGGCTGCATTGCGACATTCCCGGCACCGACGCCTCGGGCGTGGTCAAGTCGCTGATGGACGAGCTGCACGACGAGTTCGTCCGCGAGGAGATGCCCAACCGGGTGCACCTGTCCACCTCCTGCTGCGAGATCAATTGCGGTGGCCAGGCCGACATCGCCATCATCATCCAGCACACCAAGCCGCCGGTGATCAACCACGAGCTGGTGGCCAACGCCTGCGAGCGGCCCACCGTGGTGGCGCGCTGCCCGGTGGCGGCGATCCGCCCGGCCATGGTCAACGGCAAGCCCTCGCTCGAGGTCGATGAGGTCAAGTGCATCTGCTGCGGCGCCTGCTATCCGCCCTGCCCGCCGATGCAAATCAACGATCCGGAGCACTCCAAGATCGCCATCTGGGTCGGCGGCAAGAACGCCAACGCCCGCGGCAAGCCCAGCTTCATGAAGATGGTCGCCGCCGGCCTGCCCAACAATCCGCCGCGCTGGCCGGAGGTGGCGGCCGTGGTGAAGAACATCCTGCGGGTATACAAGGACGACGCCCGGCCCTGGGAGCGCATCGCCGACTGGATCGATCGCATCGGCTGGCCGCGCTTCTTCGAGAAGACCGAGCTGCCCTTCACCAAGTATCTGATCGACGATTGGAAGGGCGCCCGCGCCAACCTCAACGCGTCGACCCATATTCGTTTCTAGGCTGGAAAGACAAGCATGAAGTTCGGCATCCTCGTCAATGAAGGTCCCTACCAGCATCAGGCGGCGGATTCCGCCTACCTGTTCTGCAAGGCGGCGCTGGACCGAGGGCACGAGATCCACCGCGTCTTCTTCTACCACGACGGGGTGAACAACTCCTCGCGCCTGACCGAGCCGCCGCAGGACGACCGCAACATCGTCAAGCGCTGGTCGCAACTGGCCGAAGCGCACCAGATCGATCTGGTGGTCTGCGTCGCCGCGGCGCTGCGCCGCGGCATCAAGGACGAGAACCTGGCGCCGGGCTTCCGCATCTCGGGGCTCGGGCAACTGGTCGAGACCGGCATCGAGGCCGACCGCCTCGTCACCTTCGGCGACTGAAGGGAAAGAGATGAGCCCCCACGCTCGCAACATCGGCTCGCTGCCCCCCGGGGGGGCGTATGCCTCCTTTGGGGTCGCGCGAATGGGACTTCCTTTGGTCGCTGCTCTGCAGGAGGCAACATGGAAGGCGTAGTCAAGAAATTCATGTTCGTCAATCGCAAAGCGCCCTACGGCACCATCTACGCCCTGGAGTCGCTGGAGGTGGTGTTGATCTCGGCCGCCTTCGACCAGGACGTCAGCCTGGCCTTCCTCGACGACGGCGTGTACCAGTTGAAAAAGGGGCAGCAGACCAAGGGCATCGAGACCAAGAACTTCTCGCCGACCTACCGCGCGCTCGACGGCTACGACATCGAGAAGCTCTACGTCGAGCGCGAGGCCTTGGAGGCGCGCGGCCTGGCCGAGGAAGACCTGCTGGTCGATGTGACGGTGCTGTCGCGCCAGGAGATGGGCGCGCTGATGGAACAGATGGACGTGGTGTTGAGCTTCTAGCGCGGAGATCGAGAGCATGCTGCACATCATCAACAAATCGGCGTCGGACAGAAACTGCCTCGACGCCTGCTTGGCGGTGGCTGCCGAGGGCGGCGCCATCCTGCTGATCGAGGACGCGGTCTACGCCGCGACCCGCGGCAACGCCGCGGCGGCGAAGCTGCAACAGGCGCAGGGCCGGCTGAAAGTCTATATCCTGCAAGCCGATCTCGAAGCGCGCGGCATGGCCGATCGCCTCATAGAAGGCGTGACGCCTGTCGATTACGGCGGCTTCGTCGATCTCGCCGCCAGCAACACCTGCCAATCCTGGCTTTGAAACCGCAACCGATTAGGAGAGCGCTATGGGAAGCATAGAAATCAACGGCAAGAGCCTGGAGACCGACGAAGAGGGCTACCTGGTCAACCTGTCCGACTGGACCGAGGATACGGCGCAGTTTCTGGCGCAGCAGGAGAACGTCGAACTGGGACCGAACCACTGGGAGGTGATCAACTTCCTGCGCGAGTACTACACCGAGTACCAGATCGCGCCGGCGGTGCGGGTGCTGACCAAGGCCATCGGCAAGAAGCTCGGTCCGGACAAGGGCAACAGCCAGTACCTGTACGAGCTGTTTCCCTACGGTCCGGCCAAGCAGGCGTGCAAGATCGCGGGGCTACCCAAGCCCACCGGCTGCGTCTGATTCCGCGTTGTAATCGACCCGATGGCTTTGTCGACTGCGTCACCCGCGCCTCGCCGTGCCTGGGGCACTGTCTCGTTGCGGGCTTCCTTGTCTTCGCGCCCTCGGGCCGATTCCTTAGCGGAATGCGTAACGAGCGATAGGGTTCGGCCATGAGTGCCAGCTTGTTCTTCGCGCTGCTGTTCTATTTCGCGGCGGCCGTGTTCCTGATCGGCGTCGGCGTGAAGATCGCCGACTACGCGAGGACGCCGGCGCCGCTGCCGATCGCCCTGACGCCGGCGCCGACCACCGGCGGCGGCGTCGTTCTGCGCCTGGCGCGCGAGGTGGTGCTGTTCGAGAGCCTGTTCGCGGCCAGCCTCTGGCTGTGGGGTCTGGCCATGCTCTTCCACCTTGGCCTGGCCCTGGTGCTGATGCGCCACCTGCGCTATTTCACGGAGCCCGTCTGGGCCTGGGTGGCACTCATCCAGCCCTTTGGCCTGTACGCCGGCATCGTCATGCTGGCCGGCCTGCTCGGGCTGTGGGCGCGGCGCATCCTGGTCGAACGGGTGCGCTACATCTCGACCCCCTCGGATCACCTGATGCTGGTTCTGCTGATAGGCATCGCCGCCTCCGGGCTGGGTCTCAAATTCGTTTCGCACACCGACATCGTGGCGGTGAAGATGTTCTTCCTGGGTCTGGCGCGCTTCGACCTGCAGCCGCTGCCGGCCGACCCGGGGCTTTACGTCCACCTGGCCCTGGTCGCGGCGCTGCTGATCGTCTTTCCCTTCAGCAAGCTCTTGCACGCGCCCGGCGTCTTCTTCTCGCCCACCCGCAATCAGGCCGACCATCCGCGCGAAGCGCGGCACCTCTCGGCCTGGGCCGCGAAACTGGAGAACTAGGCGCATGGCCGAAATCATCGCCCCGCCGCTGCGCGAGTACCCCTGCGTACCGATGCTGGTGCCCGGCTCCATGGACGGCGTCAAGCCCTTCGTGGCCAACGAGAAGGTGCAGGAGGAGATCGGTTTTCCCGGCAAGCTGGTCGATGACTGGCAGGCCAAGGCCCTGGCCAAGATGGGCGAGCTGCTCGGCAAGTACCGCTCGCTCAAGGTGTTCATGGACGCCTGCGTGCATTGCGGCGCCTGCGCCGACAAGTGCCAGTACTTCATCGGCAGCGGCGACCCGAAGAACATGCCGGTGGCGCGCCAGGATCTGATGCGCAGCGTCTACCGCCGCTACTTCACCGTCGCCGGCAAGCTCTTCCCCGGCCTCGTCGGCGCCCGCGAACTGACCCGGGAAGTGCTCGACGAGTGGTACAGCTACTACCACCAGTGCTCCGAGTGCCGCCGCTGCTCGGTGTTCTGCCCCTACGGCATCGACACGGCCGAGGTCACCATGGCGGCGCGCGAAATCCTCGCTTCGGTCGGCTACGGCCAGAAGTACTCGAACGAGATCGTCGCCAAGGTGCACAAGATAGGCAACAATCTCGGCCTGCCCGGACCGGCGCTGGAGAACACCCTGGAAGGGCTGGAAGAGGACGTCAAGGAAGACACGGGCATCGCCATTCGCTATCCGCTCGACGTCCAGGGCGCCGAGGTGCTGCTGGTGACGCCCTCGGCCGACTTCTTCGCCGAGCCGCACATCGAGAGCCTCATCGGCTACGGCAAGGTGTTCCACGCCGCCGGCATTTCCTGGACGCTCTCCTCCAAGGCCTCGGAGGCAGGCAACTTCGGCATGTTCATCGGCAACTATGAGCAGCTGCGCAAGATCGCC
>JAHFRE010000052.1 GCA_023258955.1 Sterolibacterium sp. | reverse complement strand
AAGATCAAGGCCGACGCCGATCGCCAGCGCGAGATCACCATCGCCGAGGCCTACCGCGACGCGCAGAAGGTCAAGGGCGAGGGCGACGCCAAGTCCACCGCGATCTACGCCCAGGCCTTCGGCCAGAATCCGGAGTTCTTCAACTTCTATCGCAGCCTCGACGCCTATCGCCAGAGCTTCAAGACCAAGAGCGACGTGCTGGTGGTCGATCCGAGCTCCGAGTTCTTCAAGTACATGAAGGGCAGCGGCAAGAGCGGCAAGTGATGTTGTCGACGCTGTTGCTCGCTGTGGCGCTGATGCTGGTCCTCGAAGGCATGCTGCCGTTTCTGGCGCCGCGCCTCTGGCGCGACGCCTTTCGCCGCCTGACCGAACTCTCCGACGGACAGCTGCGCTTCCTCGGCATCTCCTCGATGCTGGTCGGCCTCATCCTGTTGATGTTCGCCAAATGAAGACCTACACCCCGCCCCTCTTCCCGAGGAAGAGGGTGACTTCGGCTCGGTGCCCTCGCAGGCTATACGATGCTCCCGCTTTGGGGTCCCCCAAGGGGATTTCCTTCGGGGCACGGCCCGGCGGCGGGAGCGTCAAATGAGTTCCCGCCGCTGGCTGCTGCCCGAAGCGATCGAGGACGTCCTGCCCGACGAGGCGGCGCGCGTCGAAGCGCTGCGGCGGCGGCTGCTCGACCTGTTTCGCGGCCACGGTTACGAGTACGTCATTCCGCCCCTGCTCGAGTATCTGGAATCGCTGCTCACCGGCAGCGGTCGTGACCTCGACCTGCGCACCTTCAAGTTGGTGGACCAGATTTCCGGCCGCACCCTGGGTGTGCGCGCCGACATCACGCCGCAGGTGGCGCGCATCGACGCGCATCTGTTGAATCGCCGCGGCGTCACCCGCCTTTGCTATTGCGGCAGCGTCCTCCACGCCCTGCCGGCCCTGCTCACCGCCTCGCGGCAGCCGTTGCAGATCGGCGTCGAACTCTACGGCCACGCCGGCGGCGAGGCCGACGCGGAGATGATCCGGATGCTGGCCGAAGCGCTGGCGCTGACCGGGGTGGCGGCGACCCGCATCGACCTCGGCCACGTCGGCGTCTTCCGCTGCCTGGCCGCCGCGGCGGACATCGGCGAAGACCTCGAACAGGAGCTGTTCGCCGCCTTGCAAGCCAAGGATCTGCCGACGCTGCGCGAAATGCTGCGCGCCGCCGGGATGGCGGAACCCTATCGGTCGGCCTTCCTCGCCCTGCCCGACTGCTACGGCGGCGCCGAAGAGCTCGCCGCCGCGGCGCGGCGTCTGCCCGCCCTGCCGGAGATCGAGCGGGCGCTGGCCGAACTGGCGGCGCTGGCCGCGGCCGCGCCCGAGCTGCCGGTGAGCTTCGATCTGTCCGATCTGCGCGGCTACCATTATCACAGCGGCGTCGTCTTCGCCGCCTACGGCGGCGCTCATCCCTCGGCCATCGCCCTGGGCGGGCGCTACGACAAGGTCGGCCTGTCCTTTGGCCGGGCGCGTCCGGCGACCGGCTTCAGCCTCGATCTGCGCGAACTGGTGCGCCTGACCCCGCCGACGGCGGCGCCGGGGAAGATCCTTGCCCCGGTCGCGCCCCAGGATGCAGAATTGCGGCAGGCGGTGGGCGCCCTGCGGGCGGCCGGCGAATGCGTGGTCGACGCCTTGCCGGGACACGATGGCGACTGGGCCGAAGCCGGCTGCGATCGCCGACTCGTCAAACGTGACGGACGTTGGCTAACAGAACCTTTGGAACGGGCGTGAGATCATGGCAAAGAATGTCGTAGTGGTTGGCAGCCAGTGGGGCGATGAGGGCAAGGGCAAGATCGTCGATTGGCTGACCGACAATTCGCAGGGCGTGGTGCGCTTCCAGGGCGGTCACAACGCCGGCCACACGCTGGTGATCGGCGGCAAGAAGACGGTGCTGCACCTGGTTCCTTCGGGGATCCTGCGTCCGGACGTGGTCTGCTACATCGGCAACGGCGTGGTGCTCTCGCCCGAGGCGCTGATCAAGGAGCTCGACGAACTGCAGGCGGCCGGGGTCGAGGCCGAGCCGCGGCTGCGCATCTCCGAGGCCTGTCCGCTGATCCTGCCCTACCACCAGGCGATCGACGTCGCGCGCGAGGTGGCCAAGGGCGACAACAAGATCGGCACCACCGGCCGCGGCATCGGTCCCTGCTACGAAGACAAGGTGGCGCGGCGCGCCATCCGGCTGCAGGACCTGCTCCGTCCCAAGCGCTTCGCCGAACAGTTGGCGGAACTGCTCGACTACCACAACTTCCTGCTCACCAACTACTACCGCGCCAAGGCGGTGGACTTCAAGCAGGTGCTCGACACCACGCTGGCGATGGGGCCGCGCCTGGAGAAGATGGTCGCCGACGTGCCGCGCGCGCTCTACGATGCGCACCAGGCCGGCGCCAACCTGCTGTTCGAAGGCGCGCAGGGGACGCTGCTCGACATCGACCACGGCACCTATCCCTTCGTCACTTCGAGCAACTGCGTCGCCGGCGCGGCTTCCGCCGGCGCCGGCGTCGGGCCGGGCATGCTGCACTACATCCTCGGCATCACCAAGGCCTACACCACGCGGGTGGGCAGCGGCCCCTTCCCGACCGAACTCTACGATGCGTTGGAAAAACAAGATCCGGTGGGCAGGCACCTGGCCACGCGCGGCAACGAATTCGGCGCCACCACCGGCCGCGCCCGTCGCTGCGGCTGGTTCGACGCCGCGGCGCTGAAGCGCTCGATACAGATCAACGGCATCTCCGGCCTGTGCGTGACCAAGCTGGATGTCCTCGATGGCGTCCATGAGCTGAAGCTGTGCACCGGCTACAAACTCGAAGAGGGCATCACCGACATCCTCCCCGTCGGCGCCGAGGAGCTGTCGCGCTGCCAGCCGATCTACGAGACCATGCCTGGCTGGGCCGAGAGCACGGTCGGCGTCAAGACCCTCGAAGGCCTGCCAGCGGCGGCGCGCAGCTATCTGAAGCGGATCGAGGAGGTCTGTGCGGTACCAGTGGACCTGATCTCGACCGGCCCCGAACGCGACGAGACGATCGTCCTGCGCCACCCGTTCAAGTAGACTTGCGTTGCTTGCAGGTGGCGTCGGGTTAGCACCTGCTACGTGCTAGCACCAGTTACGTGCTAGTTGAACAGTTGCAGCAGCTTGTTGGGAACGACCTTCTTCCACCAAGGGCGGCAGTACTTGGCGTGCAGTTCGTACCACAGGGTTCCCGGTTCGATGCTCTGGTAGCCGAGATCCTTGTCGGAGAAGAGCGTCGCGCCCTGCATGCCCGCCTCGCTGTAACCCGTGCCGCGCAAGGCAAAGCTGCCGTAGGTGCGACGGTTGCAGAAGATCGTCGCCTGGGCCTTGATCGACTTGACCGCCCCGCCATCCGGGTTGGGAATCGGTCTGGGCGTATCCCAGGTGGCGAGGAATTCGACGACCGTGGCTCCGCCCGCCTCCTTCGTCGTGCGCACCGTGTCGGCATAGACCCGCAGGTCGTAGCCGTCGAGGACCGAACTCCAATCGTCGGCCGCGGCGCCGAGCGCCGGACCTGCAAGACAGCCGATCAGCATCGCTAGGGATAGGCGCATGGCTCAGCTCGCCGCTATCGTAATCGCTTGCGGGCCGGTAGAATGGCAACGGGCCGCAAGAGCGGCCCGAAGCTTTTCTTCCCTAACTGGCAGGTTGATCGACACCGGCACGGGACACTTTCATAACGTACTGCTCTTTGGTGCCCAGGAAGGGACTCGAACCCCCACACCTTGCGGCGCATGGACCTGAACCATGTGCGTCTACCAATTCCGCCACCTGGGCATAGGCGCAGCGAAGAGGCACGAATCTTAAAGGAATCCCGCAAATTGTCAAACAAGGCCAAGACCGCCAAGCTGCCCAAAGTCCGCCGTGCCGACCCGCAGCTGGCGCGTGAGTTGGAGAAGTACGAGCATCCCCTGCCCAGTCGCGAGTACATCCTGCAGACCTTGAGCGAGCACGGTGTGCCGTTGCCGACCGAGGGGCTGTGCCAGCTGCTCGCCGTGACCGACGCCGAGCGCCCGGCCTTCGAGCGCCGTCTGCGGGCGATGGCCAGCGCCGGCCAGATGATGCAGAACCGCGCCGCGGCCTGGCTGATCCCCGACAAGGCGGACCTGATCCGCGGTCGGGTCGAGGGCCACGCCGACGGTTACGGCTTCCTGGTGCCGGACGAGGCCGGCGCCGACCTGTTTCTATCCGCGCGCGAGATGGAGAAGGTATTGCACGGCGACCGCGCCATCGCCCGCCAAATCGGCGTGGACCGGCGCGGCCGTCCCGAAGGCAAGATCGTCGAGGTGCTGGCGCGGGGCAACACGCGGCTGGTCGGGCGGGTCTTCAGCGAGCACGGAATCTGGTTCGTGGTCGCCGAGAACCGGCGCATCAGCCAGGACATCCTGCTGACGCCGCCCGACAAGAAGGGTCCGAAACCGGTCACCGGCCAGGTGGTGATGGTGGAGATCATCGAGCAGCCGAGCCGGCAATCGCAGCCGATCGGTCGCATCGTCGAGGTGCTGGGCAACTACGCCGATCCAGGCATGGAGATCGAGATCGCGCTGCGCACCCACGAGCTGCCGCACGAGTTCGGGCGCGAGGCGCTGCTCGAAGCGAAGAAGCTGCCCGAGGCGGTGCGCAAGTCCGACTGGGCCGGGCGCGAGGACCTGACCGGACTGCCGCTGGTGACCATCGACGGCGAGACGGCGCGCGACTTCGACGACGCCGTGTATTGCGAGCGCCGCGGCAGCGGTGCCAAGTCGGGCTACCGGCTGGTGGTGGCGATCGCCGACGTCTCGCACTACGTCCGCGCCGGCGCTGCGTTGGACAGCGAGGCCAGGGAGCGCGGCAACTCGGTGTATTTTCCGCGGCGGGTGATCCCGATGCTGCCGGAGAAGATTTCCAACGGCCTGTGTTCGCTCAACCCGGAGGTGGAGCGACTGTGCATGGTCTGCGACATGAACATCGCCGCCGGCGGCGAAATCCTCGACTATCGCTTCTATCCGGCGGTGATGCATTCGCGCGCCCGCCTCACCTACACCGAGGTGGCGGCGGCGCTGTATCAGAACGACGCGGCGGCGAAGCAGAAGCTCGCCCCGGTATTGCCGCATCTGAAAAATCTCGACGCGCTGTTCCGCGTGCTGTTCAAGGCGCGCCAGGTTCGCGGCGCCATCGACTTCGAGACCCTGGAGACGCGCATGATCTTCGACCCCCAGGGCAAGATCGAGCGCATCGAAGCGGTCGAGCGCAACGAGGCGCACCGCGTCATCGAGGAGTGCATGCTCGCCGCCAACGTCTGTGCCTCGGATTTCCTCAAGGAGCACGGACACGCGGCGCTCTATCGCGTGCATCAGGGCCCCACCGCCGAGCGTCTGCTCAAGCTGCGCGACTTTCTCTCCGGCTTCGGTCTGCAGCTCACCGGTGGCGCCGAACCGACCGCCAAGGACTATTCGCGCCTGCTCGAGCAGGTCAAGGACCGGCCGGACAAGCAGCTGCTGCAGACGGTGATGCTGCGTTCGCTGCGCCAGGCCGTCTATAGCCCGGACAACGTCGGCCACTTCGGCCTCGCCTACGAGTCATACACCCACTTCACTTCGCCGATACGCCGCTATCCCGACCTGCTGATCCACCGCGCCATCAAGGCGGTGTTGGCGCACGGCCGCTATGTGCCTCAGGACGGTGACAACGCCTGGGAGGAGACCGGCATGCACTGCTCGATGACCGAGCGGCGCGCCGACGAGGCGACGCGCGACGTCGAGGCCTGGCTCAAGTGCTACTACATGCAGGACCGGATCGGCGAGGAGTTTTCCGGCAGCATTTCCTCGGTCCTGCCCTTCGGCGTCTTCGTCGCCCTCGACGAAGTGTTCATCGAGGGCCTGGTGCACGTCTCCGAACTGGGCAGCGACTACTTCCACTACGACGAAGCGCGCCACCAGATGCTCGGCGAACGCAGCGGCAAGCGCTATCGCCTGGCCGACCGGGTGCGGGTACAGCTCGTGCGCGCCGACCTCGAGACCAAGAAGATCGACTTCCGTCTGGTCGAGTCTCCGGTCGTTTCACAGAAAACAAAAAATACAAGAAAATCAAGGTAGACTGTTGTTGCGTCGTATCCCATCGTATCGCTGCATAGCCTATAATCCGAGTAGCTAGGTGAGTAGCTAGCAATCTATCTGGCATTTCAGGAGATTTGCGATGGGTAAGCTGAGTGCGGTTCAAGTCGAGCAATGGCGGAAGGCTGGCAAACCCATAGCCGGGAAATCCGACGGTGATGGATTGACCTTCACGCTCTCAAAGCGTGGTACCGCATCCTGGGTGCTGCGGTACCGGTTTGGGGGCAAGCAGCGCGAAGTGACACTCGGCAACTATCCAGACATCTCCCTTGCCGATGCGCGCAAGCTGGCTGCCGAAAAGCGGGGCGAGGTCGACAAGGGTGGCGACGTCGCTACCACGAAGCGGCTGGAGAAGATCGAGCATGGGCAGCCCAACAGCTTTCGTGAGTTGGCTGACGATTACATGGTGAGGGCCGCTCCCAAACTGTCGGCGAAGTATCAGGGGGAGACGCGCAGATACCTCACGAAGGACATTTTGCCGAGAATCGGTGGCATCCCTGCGAAGAAGGTCACACCGGCGGACATCGTGGTACTGGTCGAGCGGATCGCGAAGCGCTCTCAGTCAGCTGCACGCTCGGCATTCACGATGGTTTCATCAATTTTCGATCATGGGGTGGGAAAGCACCTGGTCACTGGGAATCCCTGTGCTCTGCTGAAGGTGTCTTCGATCATCGGCGATGAGAGCGCGCCGCGCGCCAGAGTGAACCTGAACGATGACCAGTTGCGCGCTTTGCTCCAGGCGCTGCCGGCTCTGGGCAAGGAAAACGCGCTAGCGCTGAAGGTCGTACTTGCCACCGGAGTACGCAAGAGCGAGTTGTCGCTAGCGCGATGGGAGCACATCGACCTTGACGCCGGGCTGTGGCGCGTACCGCCAGAGAATCAGAAGGGTCGGAAGCGCGCGAAGGAATCAGGGAAGGATTTCGTCATACCGCTACCCGCGTTGGTGGTCGGCTGGTTTCGGGAGCTGCTGCCGTTGGCGTGTGGGTCGCCGATGGTCCAACCGGCGAGGCACCGAACAGGATCCCAAACGATCAGCCATGACACGCTAAATTCAGCCCTATCCAAGTTGCCAGGGAAGATCCCGCGAGTGACGCCGCATGACTTGCGCAGCACGGCCCGCAGTCATTTGGCCGCTCTGGGCGTCAACATCATCGTGGCTGAGCGGTGCTTGAATCATTCCCTCGGTGGCCTGGTGGCGATCTATGACCAGCATGATTACCTCGAGGAGCGGCGCTACGCGCTCAGCCTATGGGCGGCGAAGCTTGAGGCACTGGAGAAGGGCGAACCATTCAACGTGGTTCCGATTCGGCAGGTGGCGTGATGGCGTTTAAGCCCGCGCCACTCGAGCCTGGGATCGATAGGCGCAAGGGATCGGATCGAGAAGAGGTGGAAAGGGCCAGTGCTCATCTACTGGAGCTCCTTGGCGATCCGCATTACTACGAGGCCTACGTACGGCTACGGAAGGCCCAGAAGCTCCCAGCCATGCCCATTGGGAGTATTCCGGTAGAGCCAGGAAAGCTAGCAGCCAACCTGGCAAAGCCAGCGTCTACCAAGATCAAGAGAGGCCCTGGTGCTCCAACGAAGGAAGGGAAGAACGCCTTCGGATTTATCGTGGATCACGCGAAAAATAGGGGGGTGAAATGGATTGCGATCAGCCGGGCAATTGTTGATCGAGAATACCCCAATGCCTCCGAGGATCAGCGCGAAAAGATTGCGCAGGACGTTTCCCAAATACTCCGGGACATCAACAAGGCGCGTGGGAAGAAATCATCTAGCACCGCATAGCTTGGCTATTTTTTCCCGGAGAAATAGAGCATAGATTGTGTGTCGCCGCTGCATCTCGCAGCTAGAAAGGGCGACACATGAAAATCCTCAGAGTGCACCAGGTTGCCGAAACCCTCGGCATCTCAGTTCCAACGGTCTGGCGCAAAGCCAAGACTGAGGCCGATTTTCCCAAGCCGGTCAAACTGTCCGAGAACGTCACTGGCTTTGTCGAAGACGAGGTCCAGGCCTACCTTGAACAGAAGGTGGCAGCCTACCGCGACAACCCCACCAAGCGCGAAGGCGCCTTCAACGCCGCGAAGGTCTCGGCGCGAGTTCGCCGGGAGAACACCGAAAAGGTGGCAGCTTGATGGCCGCCATTCCCAAAAACGGCAACGCCCGCTGGCAGGCGGGCGAAGTCGCAAAGCAAAATGCAGCAGGCAGCCCGAAGCATAGCGCAATCGCATCGCATTGCCAATGCCGGCTCAACCCGTCCGGATGCTTGGTCTGCCGGAGGTGGGATCGCACCATACGCGGAATCGACGCTCGGCGCGCCGATTCACTGAGGCGCCAGGCGCTCGGCACCCTGATCAAGGCAGGGTGCTGACATGGCCCGCTATCGCAAGATCGACCCACGCATCTGGAATGACGCCAAGTTCCGCGCACTATCCGACCAGGGCAAGCTCGCCTTCCTATTTCTGCTGACCCATCCGCACATGACCAGCCTAGGGGCGATGCGTGCGACGCCTGGCGGACTCGCCGAGGAGCTTGGGTGGTCGCCGGAAGCCTTCAGGGAAGCCTTTCGGGAAGCCTTCGCGAAGGGTATGGCAGAGCATGACGAAGAGGCCCGGATGATAGCTCTCCCGAACTTCATTCGGTACAACCCACCGGAGAGCCCCAACGTCATCAAGGCATGGCTTGGTGCCCTCGATCTGCTACCCGAGTGCTCGCTGAAAACCCGCGTCATTGCTCGCGCGAAAGCCTTTGCGGAAGGCTTAGGGGAAGCCTTCCGGGAAGCCTTACCGGAAGCCTTCGCGAAGGGTATGCCTTATCCGGAGCAGGAACAGGAACAGGAACAGAAGATAGAGAAGGCGCCTTCGTCTGCGACTGCGGCTTCATCTTCATCCAAGAAGCGGAAGAAGCCGGCAGAGACACCATTGCCTGAAGACTTCAAGCCCAGCGAGTCGACATTGGCTTGGGCAGCGAAGAAGGGCTATACCCGCCTGGATGACCACCTAGAGCATTTCATCGGCGTGGCCAAGGCCAAGGGCTACCGATACGCCGATTGGCAGTCGGCCTTCCAAAACGCAGTGCGCAGCAACTGGGCGAAGATCAACGGCAACGAATCACCTGCCGGCACTGACCATTTCAGGGGCGCGATATGATCCCGCGCGGCGCAGCTCCCTTGATCGGGATGCGGCTTGCCGGCCAGCGTCCGGCGTGCAGCGTGTTCGTCTGCTTCGGCGATCTACCCGAGCCTGACTGGTGGCGCTACTCGAACACGATCGACAGGCCCGAGCTGCTGGTGCTCCCCAGCGATCCGATCGAGCGCCTGGACCTTCGCTGCCTGCTCGAGCTCGATGTGATCCTCATCGCCGCGGAGTGGTCTGAGCATCTATCCCGCCTGTACGAGCGCCTGCAGGACTACGCCGAGGAAATCACGGTCATGGCCGCCGCCTTCGGCGACGACATCGGCTGGCACTGGCTCAAGCAGTGTGGGCGGATCGAATTCGGCGAGCGGCATCTGGTCGCCGACGGTGCGCGGAGGGCTGCCTGATGGCTCACCTGCTACCCGACTCGATCGACTTCAAGGCCTACATGGCCGACACCGACAGCGAGCACAAGGTGCGGCCGGCTTCTGCCTACGCTGACGACGTCGTTGCCCACTTCCACTCGCCTACCGGGCCAGTTGGCGCGCGCATGCCGTGGCCGAAGACGCATGCGCAATTCCGGTTCCGCCCGGGCGAAGTGACCTTGTGGGGCGGCATGAATGGCCACGGCAAGAGCTTGGTGCTCGGCCAGGTATGCCTCGGCCTGATCGCGCAGCAGCAGCGGGCGTGCATCGCCAGCATGGAAATGCGGCCGACCATGACCTTGGCGCGCATCTGCCGGCAGGCCTTCGGATCCAGTCCGCCAACCCAGGAATTCATCCGCTCCTTTCACGCCGGCACCAACCGGTGGCTGTGGCTCTACGACCAGCAGGGCACCGTTCGCGCGCAGAAGCTGCTGGCGGTGATCAGGTACTGCGCCGACAAGCTGAAGGTGCATCACTTCGTCATCGACAGCCTCATGAAATGCGGTCTGGGTGAGGACGACTACAACGGCCAGAAGGCCTTCCTCGACGCCCTGTGCTCGATCGCGAGAGACAACGGAATGCACATCCACCTGGTGGCGCACAGCCGGAAGGGAGCGAACGAATTCGCGCCGCCGGGGAAGATGGACGTGAAGGGAACCGGCGCCATCACCGACCAGGTAGACAACGTCTTGACCGTCTGGCGCAACAAGCAGAAGGAGCGCGACATTGAGGACGGAAAGGGCGACCGCAGCCGCGAACCCGATGCCCTACTGATCTGCGACAAACAGCGGAATGGCGATTGGGAGGGCAAGGTCGCGCTCTGGTTCCACGCCGCGTCGACGCAGTTCCTGCAAAACGGCATCGACGGCCCGATGGACTTGATGGCGAGGCTCGAAGGATGAAGCCGGCTGCGAGCCCCATCTGCAGGCTGTCCGACGTTCCGCCCTGGCGCTGGGCCGGAAGCACTGGTACCGCCGCCGGCGACGCGAGCGCCGCGGTCCTGGCGCTGGGGTTGCCGCTGCGCGCCGAAGCCATCGCGCTGCTCTGGGCGATGCGCGCCGTCCGCGAGGCCAAGAATGCCCGCCGCGCGCGCCGCTAATCCTCGTCGGATCATCAGCGCCAGCGATGTGCTGGAGGCGATTCACTGGCGCCTCTCTGGCCTGGACCCGGTAGCACTAGCCAAGATCGAGGAGCGAATTGCCGATCTGCCTGAACTGCGCGACGACGACGAAGCGGTCAAGACACTGCTGCTCGACATCAAGCGGCTGTTCCCGCGCGACAGGCGGTGCGCCTGGACACTGTTGCTGGCCGTTGCCGCCCTTGGTGCTGACCAAGACGAAAAGCCAGAATTCTTTTGGGGCGCGGGGGTCCTCGTGGTCGCGGCGCGGAAAAAGGCCGCCAAGCCTGGCGGTTCGCGTACTGGCGATCCACTGTCGGTGCTCCTTCGGGAAATGTTGCAGCGCTGTCCCAGCGTTTCGCCAACAGAGGCGTGGTTCGACTGCGTTGGAATCGCGGACGATGGCGGCAACGATCAGATCGCCGGGTATGACGTGGAAACTGACCAACTGATCTTCTTCCCGCGCGCCGGGGATACCACTCGACGAGAGCGCATCGACTTCCCGGCATTTGAGAGGCGCATTCGACGGATCCGCGAGGCCGGCTTCGGACATCACGTGAGTCGTGTCCGGCAGGCCGCGTAGATTTGCCTTAGCGTGTCGGCATCAACCAACGCCAACAGGAGAACAGCATGATCGGAATCAAGTATGTCGGGCAGAAGGCGAAGCATACCGACTTCCTCTACGGGACCAACCTGACTTGGATGCCCGACCAAGTGCACAACGTCGATGACAGCATTGCTCAGAAGATGCTGGCGCACACCGATGTCTATGCCGAAGCGAAGGCGGCGGCGGTGACGGGGACGGCTGCCCCATTCGGCCGTTCGAATATCACAACGGAGGAGAACCAATGAGCGCAAGTCAATCCCTCAATCGCGCGACGATAGCGCGCAACGCGACAATCGAAGCAGCCGACCGCCTTCTCAATCCAAAAGACCCGGTCGACATTGACTCAATTCTGGCCGATGTTGAAGAGAAGATCGCTGCCCAGCAGCAGGCAGTCGATGCCACTGAGGTGCAGCTAGACGTGTTCCAGGCCTGCATTACCGCGCGCAGGCTTGGAAATTGCAAAGTTGTTGAAGAGTCCATCCAACTGGAGCGCAGCCTTCTCGCCAATCTGGAGCGCAGCCGGCGAGGCCTGCTTCTGATCAAAGCGCGGCGAGACGAAGGGGTTTGAGCATGGGCACGCCAGGAAGAATTACGCACGACATGGCCAGAGTGAATAATTCCTTGTCCCCGGAAATGGAATCCCCTGATGGATTTCAATTCGTGGTGAATGCCCACCTTGAGAACATCGCGTTGCGAGTGACCGACCAAAAGTTGCGCGACACCACAAACCACCATCGTCTAGCTCTCGATAACCGCGAGAAGAAGGTTCTGGTGATGGAGCGCTGGCTTGAAGCGGTATTGACCGTCAGGGCGTTGGGACTGTACTGCGACGAAGAATCCGCGGTCAGAGAACGCCTGCATGCCGAGACCGCTCGGCGCGACTACTTGCGCATAGCTGTTGCAGGTCTCGAGAAGGAACTGGCCCGTCGCCAGGGGAAGGAGGCTCAGGCATGAACGTGCTCAATGGCTTTGAGGCCACTGCCGAGAACCGCCTGGACGTCTCGGCCGGCGGTCTTCTCGTCGGGCCTGGTGGCGAGCGCGAGGACCAGATCTCCGCGCTGGCCCCAGCCGGAGCTGCCGTCATCAACGCCTGTGCGGTCCGCTTGATCGGCATCGATCGCCTCTCGCGACTGTCGGAACTGGCGTCGGCCAGGACGGTCAAGTGCGCGCTTAGCCCCGGAGAATTCGTTCTTGCCCCCCAGGTCTGTGCAGTTGTCGGGCGGGGGCTTGTGCAAGTTCTCAACGACTGCGGAAACGACGTGCAGATCGGTGAGTATCCCGATAATCACGCCTTGGTAGCCATGGCGGTGGGTCTGGCGGATCAGGCAATCGCGCAACTGTCGAGCGGTGAAATCTTCCTCGGGGATCCTGCCAACATCCGCGCAGATGCCTCCGAAGATGGCGTTCGGTTGGGTGCTGGCGGCATGCTCGGCGCGACAATGGGCGCCGCTGCCGATGAGCTTAACCGATTGGATTTGCGCGACATGCAAAGGCAGGTGACGAATTCTCAACTCGGGTTGCAACGTGTCGAGACAGCCGCCAAGCAACAGCAGCTCGACGAACAGGCGAAGATCCGCCAGCACTTGGACGCCTGGAAATCGGGTCGCCAGGCCATCGAGAACGGCGACTACTCGGCGGTGGATGGCGCGATCGACGCGTACAACGCCCAGACGCCGCCGTTCGATGATGGGCACAGCTTGGCCAAACAGTCCACGCCAAACGGGCCGCAGATCAACCACATTTCGCCCGATGGCACCGTGCTGGCGTCGGCGCCGATGACCAAGGCGACAGCCCTGCAGCTTTACGATGAGGGGATGCGTCGGCAGCTCAAGCTGACGAGTCCGACGTTCTTCTCGCACTACGAGGCCGCCGAGAACGCAGCGAAGGAAGCAGCGCTTGGGCGGGCTTCGAAGGAGAAGATCGCCTCAGGCTATGCCGATGCTCGGCGGTATTCCGCTGATGCTGGTGCTGACTCGCGCGTCGAGTCGGCCGGTATCCGCTCTGAGGGACAGCAGGGCTCGGCGGAGATCCGAGCGACCGGCACCACGGACGCGGCAAGGATCAGGGCTGAAGCGCTAGCGGCGCAGCGGCTCTTGGGCAATCCGCTGACAGTGCCGCAGCAGCGCATGAACGAGTCGATCGACGCCGCCAGGCGGGCCCTGGTGGGGATGAGCCGGCCGGACCTGCTGAAGAAAGTCCAACCTGGTGGCCGAGAGTTCGACCCTGCGCTGGCCAAGACCTACCAGCTCGCGAACACGAGAAAATATCAAGCGGACCCCGAGCATGATGCCTATTTCGGCGGCGCGCCCAGTCCGGCGCAGTCCCCATCAGCGCCGGCGGTTTCCAGCGCAGGTGCGGCCGACGATCCCGCCAGCCGCTTCGGACAGGACCCGGCGATGCGCGGTATGCGCCTCGGGCGTAATACGGCAAACGGCGTCGAGGTCTTCGACCAGTCCGGCAAGCATGTGGGCTTCTACCGGTGAGCCCCATCGACATCTGGGAAGCAGCGATCGATGTTGGGGAGTGGCTGCCGCACGAGGCCCGCCCGTTCTTCCTGTCCTGGTTTCGATCGGGGATGGATCCGCAGCTCCTCGACTCAATCGGCCGCGCCCTTGGGGTCAAGGAGCTTCCGCCGGCGGCCGCGATTTGGGACGCGATGGGCGCCGCCGCCAAGCGAGGCGATGCCGAGGCCTTCGATGCGCTGCAGCTCGAACTCGACGCGGCCGGCGCGGGTTTCATTGCGTATGCGGCGCTTCCGGCCATTCGCCGGTTCAGCCGGACGTTGCTCCAACTCCACTTGGCCGACGTGCAGCCGGCCGGCGCTGTTTGCTGAGGCTACTATGCCCTTCATACCTCTCAGCCAAGCAAACGCGACCGCCGCCAGCTTCCCGCGCGTCAGCGCCGGCGAGCAAGCCCTTCGCGACGCCGACGCCGAGCAGATCGTCGGTAGCGAGTTCGACCAAACCATGCCCGAGGAGAACCGGGCGGCGCTCGAACGCGAGTATGCCCAGCGCTTCGGCAAGGAACCCCCGGCCGTGCAGCGCGGCTTTGTCCCACTGGCCAGCGCCGCCGAGCCGCCGCCGGCGCGGGCGCCACGCCGCGGGTTCGTGCCCCTCGGTCCCGAGACCCCCTCCGGCGATGGGAGAACGGCGATGCAGCGCTTGGCGATCGCCGCCGAGCCTGTGGTGGTGCCGGCGCTCAGGACTGCCGCGGCCATGGGCAACCCAGTTGCTGTGGCGGAGACCGCCGGCAATCTCCTGACCCAGATTCCCGCCTTCGCCGGGTACCTGGTCGGCGGCGGCGCGACGGCGGCCGGGCGAGCGTTGGGCCTTACGGACCGCGACCCCAAGGAGGTTGGTGGCGCCGTCGCCGACGCGATGACCTACCATCCGAGGACCGATGCGGGGCGACACCTGACCGAGACGGTTTTGAGCCCGCTGACTGCACTGAACCAGGGTGCAGAATGGGCAGGCCACAAGGTCGCCGACGCAACGGGCAGTCCTGGTGCTGGTGCGCTGACTGAGGCGACCGGGCAGATGCTGCCCGCCTTCGTGGCGCCGGCGGCAAAGGGCGCCAAGGCCATTCGAGAGAAATTCCGGCCGCCCGCAGCCGAGCCGGCGGCGCCGACCTTCACCCACATTCCCGGGCGCGAAGGAGTGGCGGCCACCGACAGCGGCACCGAGATCGGCTACCGATATTCCCTTGTGGATGCCGACCAGCTGCGCGGTGGGCCTCTCGATCCCAACGACGTGCAGGTCAAGCGGATCGCCGGCGACATCAAACCCCAGCGCCTGGGCGAATCCGACACGGTGACCGAGGGCGCCCCGGTGATCGGCAACGATGGCGCTGTCGAGGCCGGCGGCGTGCGGGCGCAAGCGCTCCAGCAGGCCTACGCCAAGGGAAAGGCCAACGGCTACTACGACTGGCTCGAGCAGCATGCCGATCATTTCGGGTTCGATCCTCGACAGGTTGCCCAGATGCGAGCCCCGGTGCTTGTCCGGTTGCGCACCACTCCGGTCGATCGCGGCGAGTTCGTCCGGCAGGCGCAGGAAGTCCCTGGCGCGGTTGTTCCGGAGTTGTCGATGCCTGAGGCTACCCGGGCGGGCGATAGCGCGCCAGGGCGCGGATTTGTTCCCTTGGAGGAGATTGATGGAGCACAAGCGCGAGTACAGCGCGTGGCGGGCGATGATCCGGCGGTGCACAGAGCCGAAGCAGCGGGCGTGGAAATGGTACGGCGCCAAGGGGATCAGGGTCTGCCCGGAGTGGACGGCGAGTTTCGATCAGTTCCTGCGGGACGTTGGGCCGGCGCCGACGCCGCGCCACTGGTTGGGCCGGCTGCAGGTGACGCAGGGATACTATCCGGGGAATTGCATCTGGACGACCACGGCGGAGCAGCAGCGCCGGCGGGCGTACTGCCGGAAGGTGGCTATCGCCGGGGATTCGATGACCGCGGCGGAAGCCTCGCGGCTGGTTGGCCTGACGAGGAACACTCTGCTGGCGCGGCTGGAGAAAGGCGTCAATCCGGAGATTCGGGCTCGCACGGTCTTCCGCCGGTCGCGCTGGATCACGCATCAGGGCTTGACGCTTCCGTTGGCCGAATGGGCGCGGCGGGTCGGCCTGGATACGAGCGTACTGTGGCAGAGGATCGCGCGGGGGATGCCCCCCGAGGTGGCGCTGACACCGGCGCTCTTTCGGAAAAGCTCCGCGGCTTCGTCCCGCTCGGCGACACGATAGACGCCGCTGCCCACGAAGCCGCAACCAGTCCCCTGAACGATCGGCCGCACCCGACGCCTGCGCAGATCGAGGCCGGAAATTACAAGGTCGGGCCGGTGAAACTGCACGGCCTGGACGTCGCCATCGAGAACCCGGCGGGTTCCGTCCGCTCGGGCATCGACGCGGCTGGCAAGCCCTGGCAGACCGAGATGCAGCACCACTACGGCTACGTGCGCCGGACCCTGGGCAAGGACGGCGACCCGGTCGACGTCTTCATCGGGCCCAAGCCTGAATCCCAGCGGGTCTTCGTGATTGATCAGGTTGACCCGCGGACGGGACGATTCGACGAGCACAAGGCAATCCTGGGCGCCGAGTCTCCGGAACAGGCCCGGGCGATCTACCAGGACAACTTTGAACCGGGCTGGCGCGGCGCCGGCGCGATGACCGAGATGGCCATGCCGCAGTTCAAGGACTGGCTGGCCGACGGCGACACCCGCAAGCCGGTCGGCATCAAGAAGCTGCTGGGCCAGCCAATCACCGAGCACACCGACGCCGCGCTGGCGAGGCTGCAGACTTCCGAGAAGCTGACAGACGCGGCGCGCGCAAAGGTCGAAGATGAGATTGCCTGGCGAAAGAGCAGGGCAGAGGCGGCGAGCCCGGAGACGCTGAACGCCTGGGCCCCCGGAGCGAACTATGTTCCCCTTGTCGATGATGCGCGCGCCGGCAAGGCGATCGCCGCCGGTACCGCCGACCTGCCCGCGCCGCTGCGCCGCGAGCGGATCATCAGCGAGCTGGCCAAGGGACTGGGGACCACCGTCTACGAGGGCCGGGTGAAGGGCAACAAGCGGCTCGGGTTCTTCCGCCCGAAGGTGGAGGAGGTCCGCATCAAGCGCGCAAATGACATCGAGGTCGCAGCCCACGAGCTCGCCCACATGATCGACTTCCGCCTGCCCGAGATCAAGAAGACCTGGGAAGCGGATAAGGCGCTGCGCGACGAGTTGAAGTCGGTCAGCTACGACCAGAAGGATGTCCGCGAAGGCTGGGCCGAGGCGATGCGCCTGTGGATGACTCAGCCCGACGCGCTGGCGGCCAAGGCCCCGAAGGCGCATGCGATGCTCGAGAAGTTCGCTGACTCGCACCAGTTTGGGCCCGCGCTGCGCAAGGCGCAGGCCGACATGACCGCGTGGTTCGGGCAGGATGCATTGAACAGGGCGCGCAGCAAGATCGGCACCGAGAAGCCGCTGGCAGAGTACTTCGACGGCTTCTGGGGCAAGTTTCGTCAGTCGGTCACCGATGACCTGCACGGCGTCTATGCGATGGAGCGCGAGATGTCCGGCGGCAAGGTCGCGCCGGTGGGCCCCTACGAATCCGCCCGCCTGACCCGCGCATCCCACTCGATCGCGGACGGCGCGGTGCGCTATGGCTACCCGGTGAAGAATGCGGACGGCTCCTTCCGCTACGCCGGCAAGGGCCTCGAGGAGATCCTGCGGCCGGTCGCCGGTGGCATCGATGACACGTTGCTCTACTTCGTCGGGAAGTCGGCGCGCGAACTGCAAGACCAAGGGCGGGAGCACCTATTCAGCCGCGCCGAGACCGATGCCATGCTGCGGCTGCGCACGCCCGAGCGCGAGCAGGCCTTCAAGGAGTACCAGGCCTGGAACAAGGGCATTCTCGATTTCGCCGAGGCCCAGGGCATCATCAACCCTGAGGCGCGCCGGCTGTGGCAGCGCACGCAGTACCTGCCATTCCATCGCGTCGGACAGGCTGGCGGGCTCAAAGGCAAGCCCGGCGATTGGGCAGGAATCAAGGCGCTCACCGGCGGCACCGAGAACATCCGCGACGTGCTCGGCAACATGGTGGGCAACGCCGCCATGCTGATCGACAAGGCCGTGAAGAACGAAGCCCGGCTGAAGATCGCCGACCTGGCCAGCCAGAAGGGCAAGGGTGGCGGGCGCTTCATGGTAAAGATCGACACCGAGTCGCGGCCGGTGAAGATCAGCGGCGACCAGGTGATCAACGCGATGCTGAAGCGCTACGGCATCGGTATCGATGGCGAGGCGCCGGCGTTCTTCGAGTTCCTGATCAAGGGACAGCCGCCGGCCGGGCACAACGTCGTGGCGGTGCTGAAGGGTGGAAAGCCCGAATGGTACGAGGTCGGCGACCCCCTCCTGCTGCGCTCCCTGGAAGCGATCGACCGGCCGCCGATGCACTGGCTGACGAAGTGGCTGGGCTTGCCCAAGCGCATCGGACAGATGAGTGTGACCCTGACGCCAGATTTCATGGTTGCCAACATCGCCCGGGATACCCTCATGGGTGGGGTGATGTCGCGCGCCGGCTTCCGGCCGGTACTGGACTCGCTCAAAGGCATGGCCATGCGCATCACCAAGGACCAGACCTACAAGGACTGGGTAGCCAACGGCGGTGGCCTGTCCTCGATCCACCTGGATACCGGCAAGCTGCGCACCAGCCTCGAGAAGTTCTACCGCGCGCAGGGCATCGACTACCGGACGGTCCTGGACACCCCCAGCAAGATGCTCGACTTTGCCGAGACCGTGGCCGATGCCTTCGAGGCCTCAACCCGCCTGGGCGAGTACAAGCGCACTGTCGACCGCGGGGAGAACCCGCGGCACGCCGCCTACCTGGCGCGTGACGTCTCAACCGACTTCGCCATGAAGGGCGACAGCAAGGCCCTGGGATTCCTCTACGATACCGTGATGTTCCTGCGGCCGGCGGTGGTCTCCCTCGATCGCATCTTCCGCGGCGTCGCCCACGATCCGAACAAGGGCGCCATCGCCGTCAAGACCGGTCTCGTGGCGCTGGCCAGCATGGCGCTCTATCTCCTGAACCGCGACGATAAACGGTATCAGGACATGCCGGACTGGCTGCGTGATTCCCACTGGATCTTCTTTGTCGGCGACAAGACGTTCAAGATGCCCAAGGTGTGGGAAGTTGGGGCAATTGGCTCCCTGGCAGAGCGCACACTGGAGAGGACCATCGAGGCCGATCCGGCGGGCCTGGGCAAGGACATGGCGCGCATTATCGCCAACGTGTTTAGCTTGAACCTGATGCCGCAGATCATCGCGCCGCTCGCCGAGCAGGCGGCGAACCGCAACAGCTTCACCGGCGCCAAGATCGAGACGCCAGGCATGGAGAACGTGCAGCCCTTCCTGCGCGCCAAGCCGGGAACCAGCGAGACCATGAAGGCCGCCGGCATGGCAACGCGCGACCTTCCCGAGTCGCTGCAGATCAATCCTACGCGCGCCGAGGCGCTGCTACGCGGCTACCTCAACACATGGTCGCTCTATGGCCTGGCGCTCTCCGACAAGGCGTTCTTCGGCGACAAGCTGCCGGCCGGCCGTATCGACCAGCTCCCGGTGATCCGGCGATTCTACGAAGGCGACCCGGCGCGGGCGACCAAGTACGAGAGCCAGTTCTACGACATGCTCGAGGAGGCCAAGCGCCTGCACGGCACTCTCCGCGAATTGGACCACCAGGGGCTGAAAGAGATCGCCGACGAGATGGAGCAGTCGCCGATGGCCGGCGAGTCGAAGCCCCTCGAGCGCGCGGCGAAGAATCTGTCGGGCATCAACAAGGACATGCAGGCGGTTCGGCGCGACGCCAATCTCAGCCCCGAGGACAAGCGCTTGCGGCTGGATGCCTTGACTGTCGAGCGCAATGCGATGCTCAAAGCTGCAGTGCTGGATTCGAAGCGGGCCCAGCGGATCGAGGAAGCGCAGCGGGCCGAGGCGAAGCTGAAGGCTAGCCCGAACTTTGGCGAAGTAGTCTGAGCAATCCCTTTGGCAACAAAAAGTTGCGATGGTTATGTGGGGCTGCTACTGGGTACGCGGGAGGGGCAGTGCAAGGAGCTTGAAGGCCTTC
>JAHFRE010000231.1 GCA_023258955.1 Sterolibacterium sp. | reverse complement strand
GAGCCGGTGGTCGAAGACATCCTGCGCGAGATCAATCGCGGCACCTGGACCATAGGCTACACCGGCCAGTCGCCGGAGCGCCTCAAGCTGCACATGAAGAACATGCACACCTTCGACGTGAAGACCCTGCGCGCCAAGGGCGGCCCCTGCGACGGCGAGTACTTCGGCCTGCCCTGGCCCTGCTACGGCACGCCGGAACTGAAGCACCCGGGCACGCCCAACCTCTACGACACCTCCAAGCACGTGATGGACGGCGGCGGCAACTTCCGCGCCAACTTCGGCGTCGAGCGCGACGGCGTCTCGCTGCTGGCCGCCGACGGCTCGGCCTCGAAGGGGGCGGACCTGCAGATGGGTTATCCGGAGTTCGATCACGTGCTGTTGAAGAAGCTCGGCTGGTGGAGCGAGCTGACCGAAGAGGAACAGAAGAAGGCCGAGGGCAAAAACTGGAAGACCGATACCTCG
Organism: Sterolibacterium sp.; assembly: GCA_023258955.1. Classification (GTDB taxonomy): domain Bacteria; phylum Pseudomonadota; class Gammaproteobacteria; order Burkholderiales; family Rhodocyclaceae; genus CAIYYX01. The sequence continues at coordinate 5,443 of JAHFRE010000231.1, read as the reverse complement.
GGCGGCATCCAGCGCGTGGTCCTGAAGAACCATGGCTGCCATCCCTTCGGCAACGCCCGTGCGCGCGCGCTGGTCTGGAACTTCCCAGACGCCGTGCCGCTGCACCGCGAGCCGATCTATTCGCCGCGGCCCGATCTGGTCGACAAGTATCCGACCCACGACGACAAGAAGGTGTTCTGGCGCCTGCCGACGCTCTACCGGTCGCTGCAGACCAAGGTCAGGGACATCTCCAAAGAGTATCCGCTGATCATGACCTCGGGGCGCCTGGTCGAGTACGAGGGCGGCGGCGAAGAGACCCGTTCCAACCCCTGGCTGGCGGAGCTGCAGCAGGAGATGTTCGCCGAAGTGAATCCCAAGGACGCCAACGACCAGGGCATAAGGAATGGCGAGTTCATCTGGGTGGAGACGCCGGCGAAGGCCAAGCTCAAGGTGCGCGCCCAGATCACCGAACGGGTCGGGCCGGGCACGGTGTTCCTGCCCTTCCACTTCTCGGGCTGGTGGCAGGGCAAGGACCTGCTCGAGTTCTACCCCGACGGCGCCCATCCGCTGGTGCGCGGCGAGGCGGTCAACACTGCCACCACCTACGGCTACGACTCGGTCACCATGATGCAGGAGACCAAGACCACCCTGTGCCGAGTCAGCCGCGCCTGAGCGGGAAAGGAGAGCGATCATGGGCAGAATGAAATTCCTTTGCGACGCCGAGCGCTGCATCGAATGCAACGGTTGCGCCACCGCCTGCAAGAGCGAGCACGAAGTTCCCTGGGGCGTCAATCGGCGACGCGTGGTCACCATCAACGACGGCGTGCCAGGCGAGCGCTCCATCTCTGTCGCCTGCATGCATTGTGCGGACGCGCCCTGCATGGCGGTGTGTCCAACCGACTGCTTCTACCAGACCGAGGAGGGGGTCGTACTCCACGACAAGGACATGTGCATCGGCTGCGGCTACTGCTTCTTCGCCTGCCCCTTCGGCGCACCGCAGTTCCCCAACGGGCCGGCGGCCTTCGGCGCCCGCGGCAAGATGGACAAGTGCACCTTCTGCGCCGGCGGCCCGGAGGCGGATGGCTCCGACGAGGAGTTCGCCAAATACGGTCGCAACCGCCTGTCCGAAGGCAAGCTGCCCGCCTGCGCCGAAATGTGCGCCACCAAGGCCTTGCTGGCGGGCGACGCCGACGTGATCTCGGACATCTACCGCCAACGGGTGTTGCGCCGTGGCAAGGGCACCGATGTCTGGGGCTGGTCCACGGCCTACGGCAAGCCGCAGCCAGCGGTCGCCAAGGCGAATCAGGAGGGAAAGAAATGAGCGCCAGACATTTTTGCAGCGTCCTGCTGGCCGTGGTCGCCGGCGCGGTCAACGCCGGCTGCGGAGAGCGGCCGCAGGTGGTGGAGTACAAGAAGGGACAGTACCAGGGCAAGACCGACGCGCAACCCTGGGACAGCGCCCAGTTCAAGGGCGACAAGCAGGCTTGGGAGTCGGCGCTGCGTCAGCGCAACCAGGCGCAGAACGAATACCAGCGCACCCAGTGAGGAGGCCGGCCATGAGCATCCACAGTCTATCGTGCGGCGTGGCCTTGCTGGCGGCGCTCGTCACCCTGCCGGCGGCGGCGGAACAGGCGGTGCAGGCGCAGCAGCAGCGACAGCAGACCCAGCCGCTCAACAACGCGCCGGTATGGCGCGAAGTGCGCTCCGAGCAGGCAGGGTTCACCAGCCTGCCCGCACCCGAGGCCGGCGTCCTGATCCAGTCGGAGGGCATGACCTGGCGCGCCTGGCGCAACGGTCCGGTGACCCTCTACGGCGGCCTGGCGCTGCTCGTCGTTGCGGCGGCGATCGTTCTGTTCTATCTGCGCCGGGGCCCGCAAAAGCTGCGTGGGCCGCCGAGCGGAAACAAGGTTGCGCGCTTTACTCGCTTCGAGCGCATCGCCCACTGGGGTACGGCGATCAGCTTCGTCGTCCTCGCCCTGTCGGGCTTGGCGATGCTGTTCGGCAAGCACGTGCTGACGCCGGTCCTCGGCCATTGGCTGGCTTCGCTGCTGATCGTCCTGGGCAAGAACCTGCACAACATCGTCGGCCCGATCTTCCTCGCCTTCCTCCTGGTGATGATCTGGCATTTCGCGCGCGACAACATCTGGGAAGCCTGCGATGCGCTGTGGATACGCAAGGGCGGCGGCATCGCCAGCGGCGAACACGTGCCCGCCGGGCGCTTCAATTTCGGCGAGAAAGCCTGGTTCTGGATCGGGGTCACCCTGCTCGGGCTGATCGCCACCGCCAGCGGACTGGTGTTGGATTTCCCCAATTTTGGGCAGACTCGGGCGCTGCTGCAGACCGTCAACTTGATCCACGGCATCGCCGCGCTCGCGCTGACGGCGCTCTCCTTCACCCACATCTACATGGGTACGCTGGGCGTCGAAGGCGCGCTCGATTCGATGCGCACGGGCGAGGTTGACGATGTTTGGGCGAAGGAGCACCACGAGCTCTGGTACAACCAGGTCAAGGCCGGCAAGACCGGGCAAGATGCGCAAAGGAGATGATGATGAATATACGACTCACTGCAGCGCTGAGTTCATTCTGCCTGGTCTCCCTGGTGGCCTCGGCCAAGCTGCCAGCACCGAACGAAGAGGCCAAAGCCAAGGCCGAGGAGGCGAAGACAAAAGCCGCCGAGGCAGCGGCCAAGGAGGCTGAGGCGCTGGGCAAGTCGCAAGACCTGGTGGCAGCGAAATACATCAAGGCGCAAAAGGCCAAAGGCATCGCCGTCAAACCGACGCCGATGCCCGCGCCGACGGCAAAATGATCAGGATGCGCGAGTACCTGTCTTGGGTGGCTATGCGATAGGACGGGTAAGCATCTGGCGCAGCGGAGGCGGAAGTTCAAACGTTGCGATCGGGCAACATCCTCTGCAAGAAATCCTCGAACAGCCGCCCCACCTGTGGCACGACGCCGCCGAGTCGATGGTCCCCGTCGATCAAATGCAACTCCGCCAGGTGTTTGCGGGCAAACCTTATCGAATGCCCGACAGGAATGGTTTCATCTTGCCATCCATGGACGATGCACACAGAATCCGTTCCTGGTATCGGGTCCTGCTCGTGGTAGCCCGGTATGCCAAATGCCGGCGCCATCAGAAAGAGTCCTTTGGGTTTCAGCGTCCGTGACGCCACGGTGGAGACATATCCCCCCATGCTGGAGCCGACCAGGACCAGGATCTGATGTTCGGGCAGCGCCGTGTCGAGCAAGCGTGCGACCCGCTGGTCAGGATCAGCGATGTCGGTGTAATCGGGGCTAATCGCGTCAACGCCACGTCGGTTAGCGATATGGGCGAGGTGCAGAAACTTGCTTCCCCAGGGTATCGAATCCTTGCCGTGCGCAAAGACAACCAATGCCCTGGCTGCAGGCGCGTCGTCACCTTCGGGAGCATTCAGCGCAACGCGGTCAACATCGCCGCCGCTTGCGCCCGCGATCTTCTTGCGATCGCCAACCATCGGTCTCTCCACTCTTGGCGACGACGCGCTTGGTCGATCAGGAAGATCGACCGGCATCGCTCGTCGACATTCTGCGCGTAATCCACAGATTCTGTGGACAAGACTGTGGACAAGTACCGAGATGTCTCGAAGCGATAACGACTTTCCTTGAGTGCATCATCCTTGAGCAGCCATGCACAGTAAGGTTTTCCCTACTGCGATGGGGGTGACTATGACTTCAGACATATACCAGTGGACAACTTCCACGTAGAACTACCTATTCTGTCGTGGCCGTTATGCATTATGGGATATTGACGGCGCCGATTCGCGCGAGCGTCTGCGCATCGGGTGCTCCGACAAAATACTTCTTCAGGCAATCGCTGAAGACGGCTTCGTCGGGAGCCGCCGTGACGAATAGGGTCATCGACGACCGGAACTTCATGTTGTCCGGTGAGCCGAAGATATCGTCTATCGATCGCCCCTCGGCCGCAGCGACCAGGTGAGTGCACTCGCGCAGTCGAGTGCCGAGCAGTGGATGCTCGAGATAGGCTCTGGCTTCGGCGAGCGAAGAGATCGCGTAGCGCTGCGCCATGACGCTGTGGCCCAGTCCCTCGATCTGCGGGAAGATGAACCACATCCAGTGGCTGCGCTTTTTGCCTTGGCGCAGCTCTTCGCGGACCTCTTGGTAGACCGATTTCTGGGCCGCGATGAATCGTTGCAGATCGTAGGGATCGTCGTCCGCAGGTTTCACGAGGCGCCCTCCCCCGACTTCATCCCCCGCAGGCCACGCATTTCCGGATACCTCCAAGCGAGGCCTTTCTGTGCCTGCAGAAGATCGCCTGGCGGCCGGCGTCCATGCGTCTCTTCTTTAGGTACGCAGGGGATGCATCCAGACGAACAGCGCCTGTCCCTGCGATTCGGCAAGACGCGCGAGTTCAGCCAGTTCAGAGAGCAGCGCAGCAACCACAGTCTCGTCCCATGGTTCGGACTCGAATTCCTCGGTTGCCGCCAGTTCGGCGGCGATCGCCGCCACGGCTTCCTCATCGAGCGTCATGAGCCGCTCCATCACTTCGTCGGCTAGCCGCAGTACCAGCGCGCCCTCGGACGCCGAAACATAGACCGGTTCGTAGTGGGCAAGCGCGTCATCGAACAGATCGCCGGTCAGCAGACTGTGCAGCGTTGCGACCTTGGCGGTGTCGAGATCACGCAGCGCGATACCGCTCCATTCGCTGGCCGGATCCAGCGATTCGCCCAACGCTTCGATCTCTTCGTCTTCTGCGGCAACGATGTTGGTCAAGATGCCCATGCGAGCGCTCGTCGATGTTCTGTTCCGATCAACTGATCGGGTGTTGCGATCGCGTCAGCTACCCGTTGAAGCTCATCGAGTTGACTCAAGGTAACCGCTGAAGCTCACGTAGATCCGTTTCACGACCGCAAAGCCTCACCTTAGGTGACCGGATGCCCTCACCGAAACGATCGCAGGGAACTGCAAAAGCTCACCTCAGGTAACCGTCAAAGCTCACCTTGGTCTGCGAAAACCCATGGCACCACTGGGTTTGCGGTCTTGGTTAACGATCTTAAACGTTTACTCAATAGACCCGCAACAACGAACGCGTGTTTCCCTTCTGATCGATAGTTAGACCAAGGTAACCGTTAAAGCTCACCTTTGCAACTACACCTCATTGGAAGGAGCGTTTGGATGGGTCCGATGCATGGGTACTGACGGCCTGTACCTCTATCGCTACTTCTCCTTCAGCCAACTGCCTACCTTCGTGCTGCAGGACCTTGAAGCGTCGCCGGCGTTGCTGAGTCCGAAGCCTTGGTCGCTGCCCTAGCAACACGCCGGAATTCTGCCCTGCAGGCCTTGTGGCCCCCCCCCCGCGGCAGAATAGTTGTCGCCCCGATATGATCTTGAACTTGGGGGCGATAAGGATGAAAGATGGCTCGGTACGGAGAAGCATTCAGGAACCGGATATTGGCGCGGTTGTTGCCGC
>JAHFRE010000051.1 GCA_023258955.1 Sterolibacterium sp. | reverse complement strand
GAGACCCAGCCCGAGTAGAGGTTGAAGGTGTGGGCCATGTCGAAGCCATCGTCGGCGGCTTCGAAAGCGACGTGGAGGACCTTGTTCGGGTCGGCCGCCTGGCTCGCGAGCGCCAGCAGCATCAAGCCAGTGGCCAGCGCTCCGCGCCAAGCGGGAATCCGGAATTGCATCGACCATCCTCGAGGACCAAAGCCAGCGAAATATACACCAAACGCACCGACTCTAGACCCTTTGGACGCCCCGCGCTCGCCGCGCCGAATCAGGCTTGCAATTGTCGGAAGCCGGTGCCAAAGTTCAGCGCCTGAGAAGAAGACACCAGGTCGGCCCCGCATTCATCGAGTTCATCATGAAGCCAAGCGCTGCGTTGCTCATTGCTCTGCTGACCATGCCTTGCGCCGCGCTGGCATCTCCCTGCGCGACCGAGGACTTTCAAACAAGCGTCTCCGGCGACAGCGAATGTCTGCTGATGCGGCGGTTCGGGCCCGACGATCCCGACATCCTGCTCGTTTGGCTGCACGGCAACGTCAGCGGCGGTGGTCCGGCCAATGCGCATTTCCGGCTGGCCGAGCAGACCGCCAAGGATCTCGCCGCTGACCGGGTGCTCGCTGTCGCCCTGGTGCGGCCGGGCTATCCCGATGGCAGCGGCGCCTATTCCTCGGGTAACGACAACGGGCGCGCCGACAACTGGCCACGATCGACGGTGATGGAAATCGGTGCGGTCATCGGCAGACTCAAGAACCGGTTTCAGCCGAAAACCACGGTGATCGTCGCCCATTCCGGCGGTGCGGCCATCACCGCCGTGCTCCTCGGCCTGCGGCCCGACCTGGCGCAGGTCGCCGTCCTGATCGGCTGTCCCTGCGACATGGCGGCGTGGCGCCGGGGGCGCGGCGGAACGCCCTGGCGCAGCGAAGATCCGCTCGACTGGGTAAAGGAAGTGAGCCCCAGCGCCAGAATCATCGCCCTGACCGGAGCCGAGGACAGCACGACCCGTCCCGCGCTCGCCAAGACCTACATCGAGCGCTTGCAGGAACGCCGCGTCCAGGCCTCGCTGGAAGTCGTCCCCGGGATGGGACACATGGACCTTCTCAGATCGCCGGCTGTCACGGCGGCGATTTCACGATCGCTGCAATGAACGTATTTCGAACCCTGCTGCTCGCTGCTCTTCTTTTCAGCGCTCAACCCCAGGCAGAGGAGGTCCGCGTCGGCTCGGTTCAGCGCGTCGCCACGCGTGAGAATGTCAGCGTCCCGATCTACACTTACTGGCGCAGTGAGGCGGTGGCCACGGTCGTGCTGTTCTCGGGCGGGGCAGGAGGTTACGGTCAGATCGGCGAAGATGGCTGGCCGACCGGAGCCAACTTCCTGATCCGCACCGGCAAGCGCTGGGCGACCCATCCGTTCAATCTGGTGATGGTCGGCCGACCATCAGACGGCATCGATCTGTCTTGGGGCGAGGTGCGCATCGGCGAGAAGCACGCCGCCGACAACCTGGCCATCTTCAAACTCATCAGGCAAAGGAGCCAAGCACCGATCTGGCTGGTCGGCACCAGCATGGGAACGATCTCCGCCGCCGCTGCCGCGATTCACGACGACGAGAAACTCATCTCCGGCCTCGTGCTGACATCGACCATCGTCACCTACAAGATGCCCGGCGCCGTGCCGAGACAGGACCTCCAAAAGATACGCGTCCCGACGCTGATCTTTCATCATGAGAATGATGCGTGCGGAGCGTGTCGACCGTATGAGGTGAAGAACCTCGCCCGTGCATTGAAGAACGCACCCGTCAAAAAGACCGTCTTCGTGAATGGCGGCTCGGGTGCGAGCGGCAATCCCTGCGAACCGATGCATCACCACGGCTTTATCGGCATGGAAGATGAAGCCGTCGATCTCATCGCGGCGTGGATCCTCAAACCGACGGAGTAGCCGCTGTAAGACGCTCCAGTTAAGACATTATTGTGCCATGCTCTGGATACAAGGCATTGGGAATAAAATCTCACAAAGCAACGTAAGCGACGCAAACCCGTGCTGCTCTAGAGTATGACTCCCGCACCAAGATGTAGCGAAAGAAAGTTGTCTTTCGTACATGCAACATTCGTCTTTGCAGCTTCGACCAACTTATCTCGGAGCGCGGAAATGGCGATTGTCGTCTCAAGACTCGCCTGCTCAATTGTCCCTATTCCATTAATCTGGCCTACCATATGCTCAATTAGCGCCAAGATGATATCCATGTAATGGTGTGCTCTCTGAACGACGTCCCCCAAGTCACTGGCAGTACGGCCAACATGCACAAGCTGATTGCGTGCCCTATATATTCTATTAAAGTCCAGCCTGATCTTCTGTGCAATCTGCTCGATGTTATCGAGAATAGTGTCGGCCTTTTGCGCAGAGCCAATCTTTGTCCAAAGTTTATGGCGGAGCAAAGGATCGGTGTCCAATCGACTCAAGAAATCCGTCATAGGCTTCTCGAAATCCTTTATTGCCAGCATAGCTAGTAGGGCTGCTATGCCTTGGAACTGTTCTGCCTCCGGACATTGGCCTACTGTTTCTTTCCAGTGCTGCGTGTGGTCTTTCTGAATCGCTTCCCACAGTTCCCCAATCTCATAATGCAACCAGGCATAGACGATGTAAGGTGTCGCCGAATCAATAACCTCTTCAATCTTTGATTTAGTTCCCCGTCTAACAAAAAGAGTTTCAAAAGCAATCCAGATATTCAACAGTTGGGATTCTGTTTCATCGCCGGCGAGCGCTGTTGAGTGAAGTTGCACAGCGCGCACAAAGCGGACCAGCGAATCACGGTCAAGATCATTGATACGCGCCATTACCCGACCCACATCCTCTTCTGATACCACGGCGTCGTTTGGAACTCGTAACACAGGGGGTCTCGGCCTTGTGCTGTTGATAAACTGACCTTTCTTATCCCAGCAAACGATTACCTCATTCGTTAACGCGAGTTTGTGTCTATGGGACTTGAGCTTAAGGACATCAGAAAGAAACCTGAGCTGCTTTTCGACGTCATTTCTCGCTGATTGAGGGTCAAGGGCAAGGACATCTCGGCAGCAGATGATTGCCTTAACCTCTTTCTTATATAGGAAGAACTGCCTATTCGTCTGCGGCCAGCTTCCCAATATCTCCATATATTCAGGCGTACCTTCTCTTGCCACTTGGTAGGTCTCCGAGGGGAGGCACTTTTCAGTTAGCGGAGATATCTCCAACAATCCAAAATAGGCAACGTATTTGTGGAGATTGAGGTCGAAATATGAGAAAAACTTCGTCAAAATTTCCGGACCGCTAACTTTCTGTATTTTGTCTCGGTCAAAGAACGTAATGTTTAAGAGGTGATAGACGGTTTGCGCAGGATAGCCTGCATCCAAAATGGCCGATGTCGCACAGTCGGTTAAGTTAATCAAACGCCCCTTTTCCTTGCCCCCACTAGAAATTATTTCGGCAATTCGTTCAGCACATTGCTCAATATAGGAATACCTCGCGATCCGTGCGCGTAACAAAGAGCCTGCTTCGATTTGCTCGTTTATATTGGCCGTATCAGAGAAAAGTCTTTCACAAAAACTGAATCTATTTCCAATAAATTCTCGCGCAACCTCATCGGTCCGAAGCGTATTGCGAAGTTCATCGATCAACAAATTGATCTGAATTTGGGTGGAGCTGTGGGGCAATCGCTTATGTTGGGTAACTAAGAACTGTAGTTCCCTTGTGATGGTAAACGCAGATGAGAACCTCGGCTTGCTGATGACGGAAGACGTATGCAGAAGAAGCTCGCGCACGCGCTGAACAAATAGCAGCAGTGGAATGCGTTGCTCTTTCGCACATGTCCAGTTACCAGTCTGCAACATCTATTATCCCAATCAGTGTTTCCGCGAGTCCGCATGACCACCAAATACGCAGTAGCATATTACGCTAGAAGTTCCAGTCAATTGTGAAGCAAATTGGCAATATTGATGGCATGCCACTTCACTGATCTATGCGCGCTGGCAGGAAACTTTAACATAGCCAGAGGGTGAGATATTTGGACCTGTTAGATATCTGTTGGCGACTGGCCGCAAGGTCAGAGCGGCCCTCACTGCGTTTCAACAAGGCAATGCCCCTACGCTTCAAACTGCGCGCCTAACGTTCCGAATAGCCGATGCCGAGATGCTGTTTTCTTACGCTAATCGCCAGGATCGGGGGGACGATCGCCCCCCGGGGCACGCTGGACAATCACATCCGCTCGAATATCCCCGCCGCACCCATTCCTGTGCCGACGCACATGGTGACCATGCCGTACTTGAGGTTCTTGCGGCGCAGGGCGTGGATCACCGTCGCGGCGCGGATGGCGCCGGTGGCGCCGAGGGGGTGGCCGAGGGCGATGGCGCCGCCCATGGGGTTGACCTTGGCGGGGTCGAGCGCCAGGTCCTGCATCACCGCCAAGGATTGCGCGGCGAAGGCCTCGTTCAGTTCGAACCAGTCGATCTGCTCCTTGGTGATGCCGGCGGCTTTGCAGGCGACGGGGATGGCCTCGATCGGGCCGATGCCCATGATCTCGGGCGGCACGCCGCGCACGGCGAAGGAGACGAAGCGCGCCAGCGGCGTCAGGTTGAACTGCTTGAGGATCTTCTCGCTGACCAGGATCAGCGCACCGGCGCCGTCGGAGGTCTGTGAACTGTTGCCGGCGGTGACCGAGCCCTTCGGCGAGAACACCGGCTTGAGCTTGGCCAGGCTAGCCAAGTTGGAATCGGCGCGGGCGCCCTCATCCTTGGATACGGTGCGCGTCTTCGTATCTATCGCGCCGCTCTTCAGGTTGGGGAAGCGCTCGACCACCTCGATCGGCGTCGTCTCGTCGGCGAACTCGCCGGCGAGCTGGGCAGCGATGGCCTTCTGGTGTGAGGCCAGGGCGAATTGGTCCTGCGCTTCGCGCGTGACCTTCCACTGTTGCGCCACCTTCTCGGCGGTGAGGCCCATGCCGTAGGCCATGCCGACGTTCTCGTCCTTGAAGATGCCCTGGTTCATCGACGGATGGTGGCCCATCATCGGCACCATCGACATCGACTCGGCGCCGCCGGCGATCATCACGTCGGCTTGTCCGACGCGGATGCGGTCGGCCGCCATGGCGATGGCGGTGATGCCCGAAGCGCAGTAGCGATTGACCGTGACTCCGCCCACCGTCTTCGGCAGTCCGGCCAGCAGCACCGCCATGCGCGCCATGTTGAGGCCCTGCTCGGCTTCGGGAAAGGAACAGCCGACGATGGCGTCCTCGATCAGCTTGGGATCGAGGCCCGGCACCTGGGCCAGCGCCGCTTGCATCACGCGCACCAGCAGATCGTCGGGCCGCGTGTTCTTGAACACGCCGCGCGGCGCCTTGCCGATGGGGCTGCGCGTGGCGGCGACGATGTAGGCATCCTGTAGTTGTTGGCTCATCTCGATTCTCCTAGTTGCGGACCGGCTTGCCGGTCTGCATCATGCCCATGATGCGTTCCTGGGTCTTGGGGTTGTTGAGCAGTTCGACGAAGCCGGCGCGCTCCATGTCGAGCAACCATTGCTCGCTGACCAGACTGCCCGGCTCGATGTCGCCGCCGCACATGATGTCGACGATCGTCGCAGCCAGCTTGAAGTCATGCGCCGAGATGAAGCCGCCGTCGCGCATATTGACCAGCTGCGCCTTGATGGTGGCCGAGCCGTAGCGGCCGGCGACCGGCACCAGCCTTTGCAAGGGCGGCCGGTAGCCGGCCGCCGCCATGCCGCGCGCCGTGACCCGCGCCACGTGCAGCAGCTCGTACGCGTTGCAGACGATGATGTCCTCTGGCTTCAGGTAGCCCATCTGCCTCGCCTCGTGCGCCGACTTGGAAACGTTGGCCATCGCTGCGTTGGTGAAGGAGCCCTTGAGGAATTGCAGCAGGTCGTTGCCCTTGGCATCGTTGGCGGCGCGCAGCGCCGCTTCCTTGAGACCGCCACCGGCCGGGATCAGACCGACGCCGACCTCGACCAGGCCGATGTACGACTCGAGCAGGGCGACGCGACGCGAAGCGTGCAGCAGCAGCTCGCAGCCGCCGCCCAGGGCGAGGCCGCCCACCGCCGCGACCACCGGCACCTGGGCGTACTTCAACGACATGAAGGCGTTTTGCAGCTTGGCCACCTCCGGCCCGATGGCCTTGGCGCCGCCCGACATGAACAGCGGCAGCATCGCCTGCAGGTCGGCACCGGCGGAGAAGGCACCGCCCTCGGCGGCGTCGGCGTTCCACAGCACCAGCGCCTGGTAGTCCTGCTCGGCGAGCGCGATGGCGCGGATCAGGCCGTCGATCACCTCGGGTCCCAGCACGTGCAATTTGGTCCGGCTGGAGAACACCAGCACGCCGTCGTCCTGGTGCCACAGACGCACAGCGGCGTCTTCATAGACGGTGGTGCCGAGCTTGTCGCCGCTCAAGGCCTGCTCGCCGAGGATGGGCGCGCGCAGCGCCTGGCGCTGATAGACGGGCAGGTCGAGGCGGGGCAGGAAGGACTTCGCCGCGGGCGACCACGACCCCTGCGGGCTGTGCACCCCGCCTTGCTCGGCCACCGGGCCGGCGAACACCCAGGCCGGCAGCGGCGTCTTGCACAGCGCCTCGCCGGCGTCGATGTCGGCCTTGACCCATTCCGCCACCTGCAGCCAACCGGCCGACTGCCAGGTCTCGAAGGGGCCGAGCTTCCAACCGAAACCCCAGCGCAGGGCCAGGTCGATTTCGCGGGCGCTGTCGGCGACCGACTCGAGATGCACGGCGATGTAGTGGAAGGCGTCGCGGAAGATGGCCCAAAGGAATTTCGCCTGCGGGTGGCTGGATTCGCGCAGCGACTTCAAGCGCTTGGCCGGGTCCTTGTCCTTGAGGATGCGCGCGATCAGATCGTCGGCCTTGGCGCCGCCGGCGACGTACTCGCCGCTGGCGAAGTCCAGGCGCTGGATCTCCTTGCCGACCTTCTTGTAGAAGCCGGCGCCGCTCTTCTGACCCAACGTCCCCGCGGCGAGCAGCTTGGCCACGATCGCCGGCTGCTGGTACAGCGCGCTGAAGGGGTCGGCCGCCAGGTTATCCTCCATGGTCTTGATGACGTGGGCCATGGTGTCGATGCCGACCACGTCGGCGGTGCGGAAGGTGCCCGAACTGGCGCGCCCGAGCTTGGTGCCGGTGAGGTCGTCGACCACGTCGCAGCTCAAGCCGAACTTCTGCGCTTCGAACATCGTCGCCAGCATGCCGAAGACGCCGACGCGGTTGGCGATGAAGTTGGGCGTGTCGCGACAGCGCACCACGCCCTTGCCCAGGGTGGTGGTGAGGAAGCTCTCCAGCTGATCGAGGATCGCCGGCCGGGTCTCGGCGATCGGGATCAGTTCGACCAGGTGCATGTAGCGCGGCGGATTGAAGAAATGCACGCCGCAGAAGCGTTCCTTCAGCGCGGCGCTGAAACCGGCGGCGAGCGAAGCGATCGACAGGCCCGAGGTGTTGGAAGCGAAGATCGCCTGATCGTTGATGTAGGGCGCTACCTTGGCGTAGAGGCCGTGCTTCCAGTCGAGGCGCTCGGCGATGGCCTCGATCACCAGGTCGCAGCCGCGCAGCAACTCGAGGTCGTCGTCGTAGTTGGCGGCGCTGATCAGGCCCGCTTCCGCGACGTCGCCCAGGGGCGCCGGACTGAGCTTCTTCAGCCCGTCGATGGCGCGAACGACGATGCCGTTCTTGTCGCCGGCGTTGGCGTCTTTGGCCGGCAGGTCGAACAGCAGCACGGGAATTCTGGCATTGACACAGTGGGCGGCGATCTGCGCGCCCATGACCCCGGCGCCGAGAACGGCGACCTTGCGTACAAAGAAATTGCTCATTGGATCCTCTCTTTCAAAACAGTTCGGCTTCGAGATCGAGCAGGCAGGCCGAGCCCGCGCGCGCCTGGCGTATCAGCATGGCGGTCTCCGGCAGCAGGCGCGCGAAATAGAAGCGCGCCGTCGCCAGCTTGGCCTTGTAGAAGGGGTCGCCGGAATCCTGTTTCTCCAGCGCGATCTTCGCCATGCGGGCGAAAAAGTAAGCATAGACCAGGTGGCCGACGACGCGCAGATAGGGCACGGCGGCGGCGCCGACCTCGTCCTGATTGCCCATCGCCTTCATGCCGATCTCCATGGTCAGCTTGGTCAGCTTGCCGCCCAGATCGGCCAGCGGGGTGACGAATTCGTTCAGCGCCTCCGAGGCACCGTTCTCCTCGACGAAGTCCTGCACCATGGCGCCGAACTTCTTCAGCTTGGCGCCTCTGTCCAGCAGCACCTTGCGCCCCAACAGATCCAGCGACTGGATGGTGTTGGTGCCCTCGTAGATCATGTTGATGCGCGCGTCGCGCACGTACTGCTCCATCCCCCACTCAGCGATGAAACCGTGGCCGCCGTAGACCTGCATCGCTTCCGAGGTCGCGATCCAGCCGTTGTCGGTGATGAAGGACTTGATCACCGGCGTCAGCAGAGCGACCAGGTCGGCGGCATCCGCGCGCACCTTGGCGTCCGGATGGTTGAGTTCGCGGTCGATCTGCAGTGCGATGAAGGAGCAGAAGGCGCGGCCGCCTTCGGCGTAGGCGCGGGCGGTGAGCAGCATGCGGCGCACGTCGGGATGGACGATGATCGGGTCGGCCGGCTTGTCCGGCGCCTTGGCGCCCGAGAGGCTGCGCATCTGCAGCCGGTCCTTTGCGTAGACCACCGCGTTCTGGTAGGCAACCTCGGTCAGCCCCAGCGACTGCATGCCGACACCGAGGCGGGCGGCGTTCATCATCACGAACATGGCGTTGAGACCCTTGTTCGGCTCGCCGATCAGCCAGCCGACGGCGTCGTCGAGATTCATCTGGCAGGTGGAATTGCCGTGGATGCCCATCTTCTCCTCGATGGCGCCGCAGCTGATGCCGTTCCTCGCTCCCGGCTTGCCGTCGGCGTCGGGAAGGAACTTGGGCACGATGAACAGCGAAATTCCCTTGGTGCCTTTGGGCGCATCGGGCAATCGCGCCAGCACCAGGTGGATGATGTTGGCGGCCATGTCGTGCTCGCCGGCGGAGATGAAGATCTTGCTGCCGCTGATCTTGTAGCTGCCGTCGGACAGGGGCTCGGCCTTGGAGCGCAACAGCCCGAGGTCGGTACCGCAGTGCGACTCGGTCAGGCACATGGTGGCGGTCCATTCGCCGGAAACGATCTTGGGCAGATAGAGCTGCTTCTGCTGCGGCGTGCCGTGGGCGTGCAGGCACTCGTAGGCGCCGTGCGACAGACCGGTGTACATGGTCCACGCCTGGTTCGAGGAATTGAGCATCTCGTAGAGGGCGTTGTTCACCACGATCGGCAGGCCCTGGCCGCCGTACGCTGGATCGCAGGACAGCGCCGGCCATCCGGCATCGACGTACTGCCGATAGGCCTCCTTGAAGCCGGCCGGCGTCGCCACCGCGTGGCTCTGCGGATCGAGGCGGCAGCCCTCGCGGTCACCGGTGTGGTTGAGCGGGAACAGCACCTTGGCGGTGAACTTGGCGCCCTCCTCGATCACCTGGTTGATGGTGTCGGCATCGATGTCGGCGTGCGCCGGCAGCTGCTTCAATTCGTTTTCCACCTGCAACAGCTCGTGCAGCACGAAGTGCATGTCGCGCAGGGGTGCCGTGTATTGACCCATGACTATCTCCTCTAGACCGCTATGAATGGGGCTGCAGAGCAGCCCCGCCGGAACGCCGCTTCGGCGCGCGCGCAGCGCGCGGCGTCGGCGTGGCTTGCTGCAAGTTTGTCAAAAGCGCGGGCAGCGGCGCGCGCAAGCCGCCGATGAGGAAGCTCATCAGCCGCGCCATCAGCGCTTCGCCGTCGCTGTCGTCGAGCGAGACGTCGGCCAGGATGCTCAGCGCGTCGGCGCCGGAGATCGCGTAGGACATGGCGCCGAGCATGAAGTGGAAGCGCCAGAAGATCTCCTCGGGCGGCACGTCGGGCAGCGACTTGATCAGCGCCGCCTTGAAGCGAGCTATGGTCTTCGAATCCTCGGCGGCGAGAAAGCTGCGCACGAAGGCGGCCGGCTCGGTGTAGGTGCGGCCGAGCAGGCGCATGAAGTTGTGGCCGCCGCCGACCCGGTCGGCGGCCATCCTGACCGCCACGCCGAAGAAGGCGTCGACGATCTGGCTGGGCTTCAAGGGTCTGCCCTGGGCTTGCGCATCGAGCCGGTCGAGTTGCTGCAGGCGCTGTTCGTTGAGCCAGCTCAAGCGACGCCGAAACAGCTCGGCGATCAGCGCCTCCTTCGAGCCGAAGTGGTAGTTCACCGCCGCCAGATTGACCTGCGCCGCCGCCGTGATCTGGCGCAGCGTCGTCGCCTCCAGCCCGAATTCGACGAACAGGGCTTCGGCGGCGTCGAGTATGCGCTGTGGGGTCTCCGCTGTTTGGTTCTGCGACATGGCCAACCTCTTCGACATGGCGAACATGCGTTTGAAACGATTGTTTGAATTCTACACCAAACTTTCGGCCTATGCCAAGCGTTGTATCGACCGGTCCCGAACTTCTGACTATATGCTTGATCTATTGAGCGTTTCAAAATCAAGACAGCACCGATTTTGCCGCTGGTCTGGTCGCATATACCGTTGGTCATACGAAGTTGACCCGCCGACGGGCACTCGGGCAGCCTCACGACAACCGGCGAATCCGGCTACAAAGAAGGAACAAGAACATGTCGCGCCGAGCGCAAGACGGCTTCAATCTGATCGAACTGATGGTCGTCGTGGCCATCGTCGCCCTGCTGACGATGATCGCTTATCCGTCCTATCAGGGCTCGGTGCGCAAGGGTCAGCGATCCTCCGCCATCGCCTATCTCGGTGCGCTGAGCCAGAGGCAGCAGCAGTATTTCATCGACAATCGCGGCTACGCCGGGAGCGAGGCCGCGCTCGGTTACGCGGCGACGCCAGCCGATGTCCTGCCCTACTATGCGATCGCCGTCGTCCCGGCGGACGGACCGCCACCATCATATACGATCACGGCGACACCACTGGGCAATCAACTGCAAGACAGCTGCGGCACGCTCAGCGTCGATAGCGCCGGCGCGAAGCGCGCGGTGAAGGATTCGGTCGCGGTCTCGAGCTGCTGGTAACCCAGACCATGAGCGCGACGCGATACGCGGCAATGGGCTTCACGCTGGTCGAACTGATGATCGTCGTGGCCATAGCCGCCATACTCGCCGTGCTCGCTGCGCCCTCCTTTACCCAAGTGATCGAGGGCCAACGCGTCAGGAGCGCCGGCACCGACTTGAACATCGCCATGAATCGCGCGCGCAGCGAGGCGATCAAGCGCAACACCCTCGTCATCCTGTCGCCGAAGTCGGCGGGCAACTGGGCGAACGGCTGGCAAATTGCTGATCCGACCAACCCCACCGTCCTGCTCGAAGACCACGACGCCTTGAGCAATCTGACGGCGACGGGCCCGACCAACGTCGCCTATATGAGTTCCGGCCGGGTCCAGGGCAGCACCGCACCCACGATCCAGATCAGCGGCGTTTATCCGTCGACGATGCGCTGCGTGACCGTCATCCTGAGCGGGGAACCACAGGTCAAGGCCGGATCATGTTGACGCGAGAGCGACCGCGGGCGCGGCAAACGGGCACCACCATGCTGGAGGTGCTGGTGACCATCGTCATTCTCGCCTTCGGCATGCTGGGCCTGGCAGGACTGCAACTGAAGACGGGCACCGCGGAGATGGAGTCCTATCAGCGGACGCAGGCGCTGGTGCTGATGAACGACATGGTCGAACGCATCACCGCCAATCGCAACAACGCCGCCAACGCTGCCGACTACCCGTCGGCCACGGTCTGGGGCACCGGCGACACAACCTACGACGCGACGCCTTACCACACCGCCACCGATTGCAGCACGCTCGGCGCGGGAACGAAGGAGTACGACTGGTGCGAATGGACCAGGGCCCTCAAGGGAAGCAGCGAGACCATCGTCAGCCCGAGCGCGACCAGCCCGGTCGGCGCGATGATCGGCGCGCGCGGCTGCATCAGCACCATACAGGCCAAAGATGAAACGCCGGGCATCTGCAAACCGGGAATCTACGAGGTTGCCGTCGCCTGGCAGGGCCTCGCCTCGGGCAGCGTTCCCGGCAACGCTTGCGGCCAGGGTTTGTATGGCCCCGACGACAGCGTCCGGCGCCTTGTGGCAACGCGCATCACCGTCGGTCTGCCGAGTTGCAACTAGCCATGCGCGATCGATCTCAGCGCGAGCAAGCGGGCCTGTCACTGATCGAGCTGATGGTCTCGATCAGCCTCGGCCTGCTGGTCCTGGTCGGCGTGCTCCTGGTATTCACGAGCAGCAACAACAGCCGCAACGAAATGGAGAAGTCCAGCCGCCAGATCGGCAACGGCAGCTATGCGATGCATTTGCTCAGCCAGGATCTGCAACTCGCCGGCTATTTCGGCGAACTGCCGGCGCCGCCGACGCCAACGCTGGCGCTGGCGCCCGATCCCTGCGAGGCCGCAGACCTGTCCAAGCTCGCCGGCGCGATGCAATTGCACGTCCAGGGCTACGACAACAGCTCGGGCAATCTGTCTTGTCTGCGCGACGTGAAGCCCGCCACCGATGTCCTGGTCGTCCGCCGGTCATCGACCTGCAGCTCGGCCAACCCACGCGATACGGACGCGAACAACAATTTCGCCTGCGACGACATCACCACGGGTTACACCTATCTGCAGGTTTCCGGATGCAACAGCGATCCCGCCCCCTCCGGTCAGCTCAGCCAACCCTATTTTCTGCTCGATTCGAACCGGGCAAACCTGATCCTGAACAAGATCGGCTGCACCAACCAGGCGCGGATACTTCGTTATCGCACCCACATCTATTTCATCGCCAGCAACAACAATCCCGGCGACGGCATTCCCACCCTCAAGCGCTGGGAACTTGGGCAGACGGGGACGGGCATCGTTCCCCTGGTCGAGGGCATCGACAACCTGCAATTGGAGTACGGCATCGACGCCAACGCCGACGGCATCGCCGACAGCTACAGCGCCGATCCGACCGGCGGCAATCCCGCCAACTTCATGAACTGGGCGAACGTGATGGCGGTCAAGGTACACCTGTTGGCGCGCAACACCGAGCTGACGGCAGACTACAGCGACAACAAGACCTATGAGCTCGGCCTCAGCGCCGACGGCAGCGCCAACAGCGTCGGGCCCTTCCACGATGCCTTCAAGCGCCACGCCTACGCCGCCACCGTGCGCCTGGCCAGCCCGGCAGGGAGGCGCGAATGAAGACCTCGGCGCTACGGCGGAACCAACGCGGTGCCACGCTGCTGATCGGCCTCATCATTCTGGTGCTGATCACCCTGCTCGCCGTGACCAGCCTCAACCTGGGCAAGAGCAATCTGCAGATCGTCGCCAACCAGCAGTTTCGCGGCGAGGCGGTCGAGTCGGCGAAGTCCGCGCTCGAGGAAGTATTGAGCCACAACGACTATTCGAACACGCCGGAAGCGCCGCTGCGGATCTACGACGCCGCCGGCACCAGCTTCGCGCTCAGCAACGTCAAGACCTACGACGTCAACGGCAAGGGCACGGCCATCGTCACGGTCAAGGTCGGCGAGACGGGCAACGCGCTCAATCCGCAACCCTGCGTCAAGTTCAGCGTCGATGCGCCGGCCGATCCGACCAACACCGCGACCCAGGGCTGCGCCCGGCAGCAGAATCAGGATTTGGGCATAGCCGGTACTTCGAACGCCCAATGCGCGACCAACGCCTGGGAGATCACGGCCGTCGCCACGGACAGCAGCACCCAGGCATCGGTGACCGTGCTCCAGGGCATCAAGGTTCTCGAAGACAAGAACGTCGTCGCCAACCACCCCTGCCTCTAAGCGGAAGGTTCGATCATGAACGCTATGCGCAAGATGAAACTGCTCGCCTGGTGCGTCAGCCTGTGGCTCGGCCTGTCGCCGGCGCTGGTCCTGGCCGAAGACATCGACATCTTCCGCGGCACCGCAGCCGGCGCCGCCGCCAATCCGAACGTGCTGATCGTGCTCGACAACACCTCCAACTGGGCACGGCAGAGCCAGCAATGGCCGGGCGGTGCGCAGCAGGGACAGTCGGAGGCCAACGCGATCAAGACCGTCGTCGCTTCGCTGGGTGGCAACGTCAACCTCGGTTTAATGGAATTCGTCACCGGCGGCAACGCCAACGACGACGGCGGCTTCATGCGCTTCGCGGTCAAGCCGATGACCGACGCCAACAAGACCGCCTTCAGCAGCAAGCTGACGACCATCTACGGCAACGTCACCGGCACCAACGAAAAACGTAACTCCAACACCTCCTACGGCAATCTGCTCTACGACGTGTACAACTACTACGCCGGCGCCGCCGTTTCCAACGACGGCCGCAACGCCAGCCGCAGCCTGAACCCGCCGAACCCCGACGCCGACACGACGGCCTACGCATCGACCTACAGCGCGTTTCAGGCACCGCTGTCGAGCGACAACAGCTGCGCCCGCAACTACCAGATCTTCATCGGCAATCCCAACGCCAGCGGCCCGGCGAGCGACAGCAACGACAATACCGCGGCGCTGACCGCGCTGGGCTGCGATGCGACGGAAATCGCCCTGCCAACCATCGGCTCGGTGCCGACGACGGCGACCACCACGCTTGGGAACACCGCGGTCTGCTACGCGGCGGCGACCGCTGCCCAGGTCGCTTACGGCTACGGCGCCGACCCCAACGACCCGACCCTGAGCCGGCTCTACGCCGCCACCAGCCCCGTCGCCACGGCCACCGAGTATCAAACCCAGTGCGCCAGCTACACCCAGGGCTGCAGCATCGGCGCTGCGGCGACCACCACCAATCCGATGGCCTGCGCGACCGGCACCAGCAGCTACCATGTTATCGCCACCGGCACCACCACCAGCAGCAGCGGACCGACGGCGCAAAACCCGGCCAACACCAACGCCACCTCCCAGACCTGCTACGCAACCCAGGCCGCCGCCAGCGCCGGCGTCGCCGCCGGCGACCACGCCGGGCTCACCTGTCCGGTGAGCACCATGGTGCAAACCACCGTCGGCAGCACCACGACCCAGACCACGACCACCCACAGTTGCACCTGGGCGCTTGGCGCCGTCGCTTCGAGCTGCAGCGGCGCCGCGGTGCAGAGCAACCCGGGCACCACGGCGAGCTGCTACGCCTCTTCCGCCAACGCGACCACCGCGGTGGTCACCAACGGCACCGACCACGGTGGCATGAGCTGCCCCGCAGGTTACAACTGCGCCTATACGCTCGGCGCACAGGGCAGCGCCTGCGCCGGCACGCCCGCCGCGACCAGCTCCAGCACCAGCAGCTGCACGGCCGCAGCGCCCAGCCTCAGCAGCCCGGCCACGAGCAGTTCGGTCGCGACCGCGGCGACCTTGACCTGTCCCGCCGGCTACAACTGCAATTACACGGCCGACACCCCGGTCTCCTGCGGCGGATCGACCACCAGCAGCGGAACGACGACGAGCTATTATGCATCGGCACCCACGGTCACCAGCCCCGCCACCAGCAGTTCGCTGGCCACGTCGCCGTCGCTGAGCTGTCCATCCGGTTTCAGCTGCACCTACGCGGTGGGCAGCCCCGCAGCGACGCTGGGCGCGACCGCGACCGCCGACAGCTCAACATGCTATGCCTCCGCACCGTTCACCAATGGCACGTCGGCGACGACCAGCCCGGTCACCACCAAGACCGCCCTCAATTGTCCGGCCAACAGCACTTGCACCTACACCAGCTCGCAGAACGACAACAACGTCAAGGACGGCAACGGCAATAGCTGCACCACCAGCACCCGCACCTATCACATCACCCAGACGGTCGCGACGACGCAATACGCCGTCACCCAGACCGCACCGGCGGGCAACAAATACACGGTGCACCAGACCCCGGTCGCCAACTACAGCTACGCCATCACCCAGACCGCGACCCCGGCCTCGCCCTCCAAATACGTCGTCATCCAGACCGACACGCCGACGGTGAGCACGACATCGACAACGACCACGACCACCGATCTGGGTCAGACCTCGGCCTGCTACGCCAGCCCGCCGGCATCGACCACCGACTACGCCGACCAGTGTAGCGCCGCCGGCACCAGCTGCACCTACAACACCAATCCGGCGACGACCACCAACCATTGCGCCACCGGCAGCAGCCAGTATCTGGTCCAAGCCCAGAATCTCAGCTACAGCAACGGCCCGACCGGCACCACCTTCATGGACACCAACAACCTCAACGCCGATCAGTGGGCTCGATGCCTCTACCAGAAGGGGGTCCCCGTCGGCGGCGGCGGCAACCAGAACGTCACCACCTACACCATCGACGTCTACAACAAGCAGCCCAACACGATGCAGACCTCTTTGCTGCTCAACATGGCCAAGTACGGCGGCGGCAAATATTTCGCCGCCACCAACGAGGCCGCCATCGCCACGGCCTTGTCGCAAATCATGATCGAGATCCAGTCGGTCAATTCCACCTTCGCCTCCGCCGCGCTGCCGGTCAGCGCCACCAACCGCTCGCTGAACGACAACCAGGTATTCATTCCGATGTTCCGCCCGGATCCCGACGCCAAGCCACGCTGGTTCGGCAACGTCAAGCGCTACCAGGTGATCCTAGACGCCGCCGGCAATCCGCAGACCGGCGACGCCGCCGGTGCGCTCGCCATCAACAACAACACGGACTTCGTCCAGGACTGCGCCAAGAGTTGGTGGACCTCCGACTCCGGCAGCTACTGGGTGAACTACCCAATCAATCCGACGCCGTTCAGCATCTGCAGCACCAGCGCGCTCAACGGTTTTTCCGACGCGCCCGACGGGCCGCACGTGGAAAAGGGTGCCGTCGCCGAAGTGCTGCGCAAGGGCAACAATCCGACCGCCACCGACACGGCACCGACCTGGGCGGTCAACCGCACCGTCTACACCGCCAGCGGCACCGCGCTGCAGCCGTTCAACGTCGCCAACACCGGCTTGTCCGCCACCTTGGTCAATTGGGTGCTCGGCCAGGACACAGAGGCCGAGAGCAACGCCGGCGCGTCGACCAGCACCCGCGCCTCGATCCACGGCGACGTGGTGCACTCGCGGCCCTTGCCGGTCAACTACTGCACGACGGCCAACTGCGCCAACACGGTCATCTACTACGGCGCCAACGACGGTAATCTGAGGGCCGTCGAAGCCAACACCGGCAAGGAAAAATGGGCTTTCATCGCTCCCGAATTCAACAGCGCGCTGGACCGTCTGCGCAGCCAAACGCCGGCCATCAGCTATTCGGGCAATGCGCTGGCCGGCAGCACACCGCGCGACTATTTCATGGATGGTTCGTTCGGCATCTACCAGAACGCCGACAACTCCAAGATCTGGATCTACTCCTCGATGCGTCGCGGCGGGCGCATGATCTACGGCTTCGATGTCACCGATCCCAACAACCCGACGATCAAATGGAAGTTCGGCTGCCCCAACCTCGGCGACGACACCGGCTGCACCAGCGGCGCCTCGGCCATCGGTCAGACCTGGTCGGCACCCAAGGTGGCTTTCATCAGGGGCTACTCGACCTCGACCCCGGTGGTGATCGTCGGTGGCGGCTACGATGCCTGCGAAGACGCGGATAGCGCAACGCCGTCCTGCGGCAGCGAGAAGGGCAGCATCGTCTACGTGCTCAACGCCGATACGGGCGCCGTTGTCGCCTCGTTTCCGACCCTGCGCGCCGTCGCCGCCGACGTCTCCTTCTTGGACATCGACGGCGACGGTCTGCTCGACTACGCTTACGCCGCGGACACCGGTGGCAATCTCTACCGCGTCAACTTCTCTACCTGGGACAGCGCCTCGGGGACGAGCGTGGCCCTGGACACCGGCCACTGGACCATAACCCGCGTCGCCTATAGCAGCGGTGCCGGCCGCAAGTTCCTGTTCGCGCCCGCCGTCTATGGCGGCAAGGGCATCGTCTACCTGGCGCTCGGATCCGGCGATCGCGAACACCCACTGGAGAGCAACTACCCATTCACGACGCCGATCAACAATCGCTTCTACGTCTATCGCGAGTGCCTGCCGCCATCGCCCAACGCTTCCTCCCTCAGCGGTGGCGACAGCCTCGACGACACGACCAAGATGAACCAGTCGAGCGCGACCAGTCCCGCACCCTGCGCCGCGACGGCAACGCTCGCGACCAACTGTTCGGCGAACAAGGGTTGGTTCATCGACCTCAATCACGGTACCGGCGAGCAGGTGGTCACCTCGGCGGTCATCACCGGCGGTACGGTCATCTACAGCACCAACCGGGCCACGCCGGCGACCGCGGGAACCTGCACCACCAAGTTCGGCGACACCCAGGGCTATCGGCAGGACCTGTTCAAGGGCTCCGGCGCGATCGCCACCAGCAACGGCGCGTCCTGCGGCGGGGTGGTCTCGGTCAAGTTCGGCATCGGTCTGCCCCCGTCACCGATACTCGCCACGGTGCAGATCAACAACAAGCCGGTGTCGGTGATCTTCGGTGCAGCGCCGAAGGATGGTTCGCACGGCTCGCCGCTCTCGCCCGCGCCTGACACGCCGACGATCAAGGTGACGAGGAAGCGCTCTTACACCATCATCAAGGGCGACAACTGAGCATCACCAGGGCCGGGCTGCGCCCGGCCCTGCCCGAGTCGCCTTGAGCGCTGCCAACCGGCAGTAAGTCGGCGTGACGCCTTCCGTCGCCTCAGCGGCGCGCTGAATTACACGCAAGCCGCGCGCTGCTCTGCGCAGTGCAGAATACTCTGCACCGCGCGCAACCCTCGTTCCGTCTATCCTTCGCCATATACCGTGCGTCATAGAAAGTTGACCCTCGGCGGCGCCGCCCTATGCTGACGACAGCAATTTGTTTGCAGAGGACAAGGAAGCATGTCACAAAATTCGCAAGCCGGATTCACGCTGATCGAGCTGATGGTCGCGCTGGTCATCGTCGCCATTCTGGCGGCGATCGCGCTGCCCAATTACTCCAGCTACGTGCAGCGTGGCAAGGTCGCCGAGGCGACCTCCAACCTGGCGGCGATGCGCGTTCTGATGGAGCAGTACTACATGGACAACCGCACCTTCGTCGGCGGACCGTGCAGCGCGCCCAGCACGCCAAAATATTTCGGCTACGCCTGCACCCCGGCCGCGACCGCCACCGCCTACACCCTGGTCGCCACGGGCATCGCCAGCGCCGGCATGGGCGGCTTCGCCTTCAGCATCGACCAGGCCAACAATCGCCTGACCACGGCCTTCCCCGGCGCCAGCGGCCTGCCGGCGGCCTGCTGGATGAGCACCCGGGCCGGCTGCTAGGAGCGCACCATGGGCGCGATCACCGGGCGCAAGCAAACTGGACTGACGCTGGTCGAACTGATGATCGGTGTGGCGATCTCCGCCCTGCTGGTGCTGATGGCGGCGCCTTCGCTGACCAGCATGATCCAGAACCGACAGATCCGCGGCATCGCCGAATCGATCAGCGGCGGCCTGCAGCTGGCGCGCGGCGCCGCGATCAGCCGCAACGCCCAGGTGATGTTCAGCCTGAGCTCGAGCATCGACAACGGCTGCGCGCTGAGCACCAGCGGTGCCTACTGGGTGGTGAGCCAGGACGATCCGAGCGGCGCCTGCGCCACCGGTGCCAGCGACACCGCGGCGCCGCGCATCATCGAAAAGCAGGCCAGCGCGCCGAGCATTGGCAGCAACCAGATCGCGGCGACCCAGGCGACCATCGCGCACAGCGGACGCATCGTCTTCAACGGCTTCGGGCGAGTGACGCCGAACCAGGCCGCCGACATCTGGATCGACGTCAGCAATCCCGCCGGCGGCGACTGCGGCACGGCCAGCGGCACCATGCGCTGCATGCGCGTGGTGGTGAGTCCCGGCGGCATGGTGCGGCTGTGCGATCCCAACCTCGCCTATTCGGCAACCAACTCCCAGGGCTGCTGAACGTGTGCCGCCGCCATCGTCCATCGCAGTCGGGCTTCATGCTGCTCGAAGCGCTGATCGGCCTGGTCATCTTCGCGGTGGGCATACTCGCCGTGATTGGCCTGCAGGCGCTGGCGATGCAGGGTCTGGCCAACGCCGATTTCCGCACCGACGCGGCGATGCTGGCCAACGAGCTGATCGGCAAACTGTGG
>JAHFRE010000230.1:3277-5926 GCA_023258955.1 Sterolibacterium sp. | reverse complement strand
GTAGCGATAGCAGGATGTCCAGCAGTACAACGCTTAAGGAGAAGATCATGAGTGCCCCCCGCAAAATTCTGGTGGTCGATGACGATCCCATCGTCGGCAAGAGCTTCGACCGAGTCCTCACCGGCAAGGGTTACGCGGTGATCACCGCGCACGATGGCGAAGACGCCCTGCGCAAGCTGGCAAGCGAGAGCTACGACGCGGTATTCACCGACATCAAGATGCCGGGCATGAGCGGCATCGAGGTGGCGGAGAAGATCAAGGCAGCCAAGCCGTGGATGCCGGTGGTGATCGTCACTGGTTACGGCACCGAGGCCAATCGCGCGCGCGCCGCGGCGGTCGGGGTCAGCGATTTTCTGCAAAAGCCGCTGTCGCCGGAGATGATAGAAGGCAGCGCGGCCAAGGCGACGAACGCCGCTGCTGCGGTGTCGATGGCGGACGTCGCCGCAGCGCCAGTGGAAGAGGCTGCCACCTCTGCCACGGAAGAGGCGAAGAGCGGTGGTCGGCTGAAGAACATTGCCCTGTTCCTGGCCGCGCCCTTCGTCGGCTTGGCTTACGTGGTGGCGATGCCCTTCGCCGCCGCCGCCATGATCGCCTGGTTCGGCGCCAAGGCGCTGGCGCGGAAGGCCTCGGCCCTGCCCGCGAACGTCAAGAAGGTCGGATTGTTCGCCGCCTCGCCCTTCCTGGGCCTCGCCTTCATCCTGGTCCTGCCCCTGGTCGGCATCGGTGCGCTCGGCTATTTCGCCATCAAGTCCAGGCGCAAAGGCTGACAGGAACGCATCCAGCGCGCTATGCTCCATGCCCGACGCAAGCCGGACGGCGCCCGGCCCCGTCCGGCTTGCGTCTCGAACAATAAGGAAAGGAATGCAACCATGATCAGCCTAGGCCAGCAAGCGGCCGCATCGAGCAGGCGGGGGCGGCTCCTCGTCCTCGCCATTCTTGCCTTTGTTCCTGGGATCTTGCACACCGCGCTGGCGGCCGGGGCAGGACTCTCCAAGGACGATCAGACCTGCCTCGCCTGCCACGGCGAAGCAGGAATGCAGAAGTCGATGGCCGAAGGCGAAAAGCTGTCGCTGCACATCGTGGGCAAGGACTTCGCCGGCTCGGTGCACAACGCGGTCGGTTGCAGCGGCTGTCACGCCGAGGTGGATCTGGCCAAACATCCGGCGCCGGGCAAGAAGCAGCAAACGCTGCGTGAATTCTCCATCGCCAAGGTCGAGGCCTGTCGCTCCTGCCACGAGGACAAGTTCAAGCTCTTCGACGCCAGCATCCACGCCTCCCTGCTGCGCTCCGGCAACCCCATGGCGCCACTGTGCAGCGACTGCCACTCGCCGCACGCGGTGCGCGCCAAGGCTGCCGCCTCCGGTCCGATCGACCAGGTTCCCTGCCGCAGCTGCCACAGCGCCGTGTTCAAGGCCTACGCGCAGAGCGTGCACGGCCTGGCCCGCGCCAAGGACGCCAGCGGTGGCGCCCCGATCTGCGCCGACTGCCACCGCTCCCACGACGTCACCGCTGCATCGAGCGGCAATCAGATCAAGGAGGCCTGCCTCGGCTGCCACTTCAACGCGCTGCAGCAGCACAAGAGCTGGCTGCCCAACGCCGCCCATCACTTCGAAGCGGTCTCCTGTCCCGCCTGCCACGCGCCGATGGCACCGCGTCGGGTGGATCTGAAGCTCTACGACAGCAGCGCGCGCGAACGCGTTGCAGAAAAGCTGGGCGTGCCGCGCTTCGAGAGCCGAGCGAAGCTCGCCGACAGCAAGGGCCAGGGTCTGGACGCGCTGGCGCTGCAGAGCCTGCTCAAGCAGTTCAACAGCGAGAACGGCGAGGCCGACACCGTCCTGCGCGGCCGCCTGGAGGTCGATGGCGGCCCCGAGGCGCACATGCTCACCACCAAGGATCGCGCCGTCAAGGATTGCAAGACCTGCCACCGCGAAGGCGCGGCGCCGTTCCAAAAGGTGAGCATTTCGATCGTCGGACCCGACGGCCGGGCCCTGCGCCATGGGGCGCAGCAGGACGTGCTGCAGGCACCGACCTCGGTCGACTCGGTGCGCGGCTTCTACGCCATCGGCGGCACGCGGATCAAGCTGCTCGACCTGCTGCTGGTTCTCGCCCTGGCCTCGGGCGTCGCCGTACCCATCGGCCACCTCACTTTGAAGTGGCTGGCGAAGAAATACCTGCCCAAGAGCGACACGGCTGCTGTGGCCCGGACCGACACCCCCAATTCGCAGGAGACGGAGAAATGAAGACGCTCTATGTACACCCGCTGCCGGTTCGCATCTGGCACTGGATCAACGCCCTGGGTTTCATCATCTTGATCGCGAGCGGCATCCAGATTCGCTATATCGGCCTGATCGACCTGATCTCCTTCAAGGCCGCCGTCGAAGCGCACAACGCCGTCGGTTTCCTGCTGATCGGCAACTTCTTCGTCTGGTTCTTGTTCTACCTGTTCTCCGACAAGATTCGGGTCTATCACCCGGAGCTCTCGCCGATCAAGCACTTCGCCGCCAGCTTCCGCCAACTCAAGTTCTACGGCTACGGCATCTTCAAAGGGCAGCCCAACCCGCATCACGTCAGCGTCTATCACAAGTTCAACGCCATGCAGAGCATGACCTACCAGATCGTGATGCTGCTGCTGGTGCCGATTCAGTTCTT
>JAHFRE010000230.1:0-3177 GCA_023258955.1 Sterolibacterium sp. | reverse complement strand
CAGCCGCATCGATGTTGGTCAGGTGCGCCTGGCGAATCACCTTGTCGCCGGTGAGGATCACCGCACGGTGGATGGTGTTCTCCAGTTCGCGCACGTTGCCCGGCCAGTCGTGGTTGCTCAAGGCGGCGAGCGCCCCGGCCGACAACTCGGTGACCTCCTTGCCCATTTCCTTGCTGAACAGCTTCAGGAAATGGTAGGCGAGGGCGGGTATGTCTTCGCGACGCTCGCGCAAGGGCGGCACGCGGATGGGGAAGATGTTGATGCGGTAGAACAGGTCCTCGCGAAAGGTGCCGGCGGCGACCATTTGCTGCAGATCCTTGTTGGTGGCGGTGACCAGCCGGATGTCGGTGCTCTGGGTGCGCGTGCCACCGACGGCGCGAAACTCCCGCTCCTGCACCACGCGCAGCAGTTTCGCCTGGGTGGCCAGCGACAGGTTGGAGATTTCGTCGAGGAACAGCGTACCCCCGGCGGCGAGCTCGAACACGCCCTTCTTGTCGGCGACGGCACCGGTGAATGAGCCTTTGACGTGGCCGAACAGCTCGCTCTCGAGGATGGTCTCGGACAGCGCGTTGCAGTCGACCGCGACAAAGCCGCGGTCGCGGCGTAGGCTGTTGAAGTGGATGGCGCGGGCGATCAATTCTTTGCCGGTGCCGCTGTCACCCGTGATCAGCACCGTGCTCGAGGTCGGCGCGCACTTGGCGATCAAGGCGAAGACACCCTGCATCGCCGAACTGGCGCCGACGATGTTCTCGAAGCTGTACTTGGCGCTGAGCTGGGTCTTCAACTGGCTGTTCTCGGCGAGCAGCTGCCGGCGCTCCAGCGCCCGGTCGACCACCAGCAGCAGTTCGTCGGGGTCGAACGGCTTCGACAGGTAGTCGAAGGCGCCGAGCTTCATGGCGCGCACCGCGGTCTCGACCTGCGACAGACCGGTGACCATGATCACGTCGGTGTCGGGATGGGATTCCTTGATCCGCTGCAGGGCAGCCAAACCATCGAGCTTGGGCATCATGATGTCGAGGATGATTATGTCGTAGTTCGTCTGCTCGACCATGCGCAGCGCCTCGCGCCCGTCGCTCGCCGATTCGATCTGGTAGCCGCGGTCGCCGAGAATGCGGCTGCAGCTGCGCACGACGATTTCCTCGTCATCTACGATCAGGATTCTGACGCTCATGAGCTCCCCTCGGCCTGACTATTCGGCGTCGCTTGCGCGGGCGGACGTATCGGCAGAAACACCCGGAACGTCGTGCCCCGGCCGACCTCGCTCTCCACCTCGATGCTGCCGCCGTGGGCAGCAACGATGCCGTGGCTCACCGACAAGCCGAGCCCCGTGCCCTTGCCGACTTCCTTGGACGTGAAGAAGGGATCGAAGATGCGCGGCAGGTTCTGCGGCGGAATCCCGCAGCCGTCGTCGCTGATGGCGATCTCTATCATCGGCACCGCCGCCATCCCCGGCCCCGGACTCTTGGGCTCGACCAGGCTGCGGCTGTGCACCGTGATGCGCCCCTCGCCGCTGATGGCGTGCTGGGCGTTGACCAACATGTTCAGGATGACCTGTTCGATCAGGTCGGCATCGACCCAGACGGGCGGCAAGGTGGGGTCCAGTTCCATGACGAGGTCGACGCCGGCCAAGGAGGCCGGTCGCTCGAGGATGCGCTCGGCGGTAGCAATGATCTGGTTCACGTCGGCGAACTTCTTTTCCGGCGGCTTCTCCCGCGCAAAGTCGAGCAGCCGCCGGATGATGCTGGCGCAGCGCTTGGTCTCGCGGATCACCAGGTCGAGATCTTCGGCGTCCTGGCTGCCCTCGGGCATCTTCTGCCGCAACAGATGCGAGAAGGTCAGCACGCCGGTCAGGGGATTGTTCAGTTCGTGGGCGATGCCGGCCGCGAGCAGACCCACCGAGGCCAACTTCTCCGAGCGCGCCGTCTCTGCCTCGGCCGCTTGCAGCTTGCGCGTTCGCTCCTCGACCCGCTGCTCCAGCGTACGGGTCCAGTTCTGCAACTCTTCCTGCGACTTCTGCAGCGCTACCATCATAGTGTTGAACGACGCCGCCACGTGTCCGAATTCGTCGCCGCTGCGCACTGGAATGGCTTGCTTGAGATCGCCAGCGGCCAGACGTTGCGCCCCGTCTTCCAGATCGGCCAGGGGACGATAGACGAGGCGGGAGACCAGCAGACTGACCAGGAGGGCGGAGACGATGATGAAGTTGAGGGAAAAGATCGCCATGGCGGTCGAATTGATGCGCAGGGTCTGGTCGATGTCGTCCAACGAATAGGCAATTTCGAGCACGCCCAGCACCGACTGCGCTTTGGGATGGTAGTGGCAGGAGGCACTGGCGCAGGTTGCATCGTTGCGTATGACCTCCATGCTGCCGAGCAACCTCCTGCCGGACGCGTCGGTATAGATCCAGGCCCTTTCGCTCTTTTCCGCCCGATCCAATGGCTTTTCGCCGAGGTGGCAGTTGATGCAGCCGTCGGCGTTGCGGTCGATGGTCTGCCCCACCTCCTGCGCACTCGACGACTGGATGATCCTTCCATCCTTGGCCACCACCCTGACCCGGACCACCTTCTCCTGGCGGGCGATGTCCTGAATGATGCGCGACACATAGTCCGGTTGGTTTTGCAGCATCGCGTAGCGGGTGCTGCGGGTGACGATCTCCGACACCTGGCCGAGGTGGTCCTTCGCCGCATCGAGCAGTTCGTCGCGCTGGTGCCTGACCACCAGCGTGGTGAACATCGACATCGACAGCGCCAGGGCCAGCGCCAGATAGACGCCGACTTTTTGCTTCAGGCTGAGCGAAACCATGGTCGCCGTTCATCCGCCGGAAGCCGCCGCGCAGAGCGTTGCCGCGGCGTTATCGTTGGCTTCAGCGCTTGTCCGGCGGCTGGCTGGAATACCAGCTGGCGATGCTCTCGATCATGGTGTTGCTGTAGGCGAAGCTCATGTTGTGCATCATCGAGCTGTGGCGCTTGCCGTCGCGATAGGCGCGCAACGACATCACCAGGTAGTCGCGATCCTGGCCGTTCATCTTCGGTGCCACCATCGCCGGGTTGCTCTCCGCGTCGTGGCAGCGGTTGCACTTGTCCACCAACTCCTTGATCGTCGCCGGCACCGCGTCGGCGACCGCCGCCTTCTGCACCGAGTAGTAGGCGGCGATGTTTTCGATGTCCTTGTCGCTGA
>JAHFRE010000050.1 GCA_023258955.1 Sterolibacterium sp. | reverse complement strand
CCAGTGCCTTGTGACAGAGGCGGTCGCAACAGATTACAATGAAGCGTGATCGAAGATACCGCGAGCCTCGCCCACCAGTTCCTGATCGCCATGCCGGCCATGACGGACCCGAGCTTTTCCCGCTCCCTCACCTATATCTGCGAGCACAACCAGCAGGGCGCGCTGGGCATCATCGTCAATCGCCCCAGCGACATGGAGCTGGCCACCCTGTTCGAGCGCGTCAGCATTTCGCTGGCCGAGGGCCCGGCGCGCGAACTGGGCGCGATGCCGGTGTATTTCGGCGGGCCGGTGCAGACCGACCGCGGCTTCGTGTTGCATCGTCCGCTCGGCAACTGGCAATCGACCTTGGAGGTGACGCCGGAGATCGGGCTGACCAGTTCGCGCGACATCCTCGAGGAGATGGGCAACGTCGGCGCCCCCAGCGACATCCTGGTCACCCTCGGCTACGCCGGTTGGTCGGCCGGCCAACTGGAGTGGGAGCTGTCGCAAAACGCCTGGCTCACCGTCGCCGCCGACCCGCAGGTCTTGTTCGCCACGCCACCGGGAGAACGTCTGGCGGCGGCGATGCACCTGCTCGGCATCGACTTCGCCAACCTGTCCGAGATCGCCGGCCATGCCTGAGCGCGGTACCGTGCTGGCTTTCGACTTCGGCGCCAAACGCATCGGTGTGGCCGTCGGCGAAGGCCTGCTCGGGCGCGCCCGGGCGTTGACCTGCATCGTCGCCGCCGACCGCGACCAGCGCCTGGAGCAGATCGCCGCGCTGATCATTACCTGGCAACCGCGAGCGCTGGCGCTTGGCCTGCCGCGGAACGCCGACGGCAGCGACAGCGAGATGACGCGGCGCTGCCGGCGCTTCGCGCGCCAGTTGCAGGCCCGCTTCGCGTTGCCGGTGCACCTGATCGACGAACGCTATTCCTCGCTCGAGGCCGAAGCCCGTCTCGCCGCCCGCGGTCAGGATTGGCGCGCGCGCAAGCTCGCGGTCGATGCCGAAGCCGCCGCCATCATTTTGCAGGACTACTTCGATGGCGAACGCTGCGCTGCCTGACGCCGAAGCCTTGCTCAGCGCGTTGGTCGAGCTGATGCGGCCGCAGGCCGGAGCGCGCATGTCCCTGGTCGGCATCCATACCGGCGGCGTCTGGCTGGCCGAGCGGCTGCACGCGGCCTTGGCCCTGACGCAGCCACTGGGCAGCATCGACGTTTCCTTCTACCGCGACGACTTCGCCAGCCGCGGCCTGCGCCCGGGCACCAAGAGCTCATCGCTGCCCTTCGACGTCGAGGGCGCCGAGATCGTCATCGTCGACGACGTGCTGTACACCGGCAGGACCATCCGCGCGGCGTTGAACGAGCTGTTCGACTACGGCCGCCCGGCGCGCGTCGATCTGGCCGTGCTGGTCGATCGCGGCGGTCGCGAGTTGCCGGTCGCCGCCCGCTACTGTGCGCAGACCCTCTCCCAGCCGCTGCCGGCGAGCCAGGAGCTGGTGCTCGCGCGCGAGACCGACCAGGCGCTGACCTTCACGCTCAAGGACAAGGGCGATGCGTAACATCCAGTTGAACGGCGAGGGGCGGCTGCAGCATCTGTTGACCACCGAAGGCCTGCCGCGACACATCATCACCGAGATCCTCGATTCCGCCGTCCCCTTCACCGAAGTGGCCGAACGCGAGGTGAAGAAGCTGCCGCTGCTGCGCGGCAAGAGCGTCTTCAACCTGTTCTTCGAGAACTCGACGCGCACCCGCACCACCTTCGAGATCGCCGCCAAGCGCCTCTCCGCCGACGTCATCAATCTCAACATCAACACCTCGAGCGCCGCCAAGGGCGAGTCGCTGCTCGACACCATCGACAACCTCGCCGCGATGCACGCCGACATGTTCGTGGTGCGCCACGCCTCCAGCGGTGCCCCCTTCCTGATCGCCGCGCATCTGGCCGCCACCGGCAAGGAGCACATCAGCGTGGTCAACGCCGGCGACGGCCGCCACGCGCATCCGACGCAAGGCCTGCTCGACATGTACACGATTCGCCACTACAAGCGCGACTTCGGCGAATTGACCGTGGCCATCGTCGGCGACCTGTTGCACTCGCGCGTCGCCCGCTCGCAGATCTACGCCCTGGCCACCCTCGGCGTGCCCGAGATCCGCGTCATCGCGCCGCGGACGCTGCTGCCCTCGCAGGTC
This sequence comes from Sterolibacterium sp., assembly GCA_023258955.1. GTDB lineage: Bacteria > Pseudomonadota > Gammaproteobacteria > Burkholderiales > Rhodocyclaceae > CAIYYX01. Next base: position 18,095 of record JAHFRE010000050.1, on the reverse strand, counting down.
GAGCGGCTGGGGGTGCGGGTGTTCCACAACATCGATGAGGGTCTGCGCGGCGCCGACGTGGTGATGATGCTGCGCCTGCAGAACGAGCGCATGCAGGGCGCGCTGTTGCCCAGTCCGCAGGAGTACTTCAAGTCCTACGGCCTGACCCCAGAGCGCCTGGCGCTGGCCAAGCCCGACGCCATCGTCATGCATCCGGGGCCGATGAACCGCGGCGTCGAAATCGATTCGGCGGTCGCCGACGGCAACCACGCCGTGATCCTGCCGCAGGTGACCTTCGGCATCGCCGTGCGCATGGCGGTGATGAGCCTGCTCGCGGGGGGATGATGAGGATCCAGATCGAGAACGGCCGCATCGTCGATCCGGCCAACGGCATCGACCGCAAGGCCGACCTGTTCATCGCCGACGGCCTCATCGTCGGCATCGGCCGCGCTCCCGCCGGCTTCGAGGCGAGCGGCACCCTCGACGCCACCGACTGCATCGTCTGCCCCGGCCTGGTCGACCTCGCGGCGCGGCTGCGCGAGCCGGGCTATGAGTATCGGGCGACGCTGGAGTCGGAGATGGCGGCGGCGGCCAGCGGTGGTGTCACCAGCCTCGCCTGTCCGCCGGACACCGATCCGCCGCTCGACGAACCGGGCCTGGTCGAGATGCTCAAGCACCGCGCCCGCCTGCCCGAATTCGCTCACGTCTACCCGGTGGGTGCGCTCACCGAAAAGCTGGCCGGGGTCAATCTGACGGAGATGGCCGAGCTGGCCGAGGCCGGCTGCATCGCCTTCGGTCAGGCCAACACCGCCATCGTCGATACCCAGGTGCTACTGCGCGCCATGCAATACGCGGCGACCTTCGATTTTCCGGTCTGGCTGCAGGCGCAAGATCCCTTTCTCGCTCGCGCCGGGGTCGCCCACGACGGTGAGGTGGCGACGCGCTTGGGACTCACCGGCATCCCCGTCGCCGCCGAGACCATCGCTTTAGCGACCATCCTGCAGCTGGCGCGCGAGACCGGGGCGCGGGTGCACCTGACGCGCATCTCCAGCGCCGCCGGCCTCGAGATGATCGTCGCCGCGCGCCGCTCCGGTATCAACGCCACCTGCGACGTCGCCGTGCATCACCTGCACCTGTGCGAGCACGACATCGGCTACTTCAGTCCGCACGCCCGCTTCGATCCGCCGCTGCGCGGACAGTCGGATCGCGACGCCCTGCGCCGCGGTCTGGCCGAGGGAGCGATCAACGCGGTCTGCTCCGACCACACACCGGTCGACGACGACGCCAAGCAAGTGCCCTTCGACGAAGCCGAACCCGGTGCCACCGGACTCGAACTGCTGTTGCCGCTGACGCTCAAGTGGGCGACAGAAATGAAGCTGCCGCTGTCCACCGCCCTGGCGCGCATCACCTCGGATCCGGCGGCCATCCTCGGCATCAACGCCGGCACGCTGAGCCTGGGCAGCGCCGCCGACGTCTGCGTCTTCGATCCGCGCTTCGCCTACGGCATCAGCCGCGAGGCGCTGAAGAGCCAGGGCAAGAACACCCCCTTCCTCGGCCTCGAGCTGCAGGGGCGGGTGCGCGGCACGCTGATCGACGGCTACCTCGCCTACGACGGTTCCTGGAACTAGGGGCGACCACAGGCGGCCGAAGCGGCTGCGCCCTTCGCCTAGGCGCGCAATGCCAACGTAATATGCTATAGAGCTAGAGTGGGTTGCGACGGCCGTGGCGCTCGCCGCCCTCGCGCTCGTTCCCACCTTTTCGTCAGTCCATTTCTCGTCATGAAAGGAGCGATAGTGAAGCTACTTGAGATGCAGGACATCGAGCGGGTCAGTTGTGGCGGCATTCCTTGCACCGAGGTGGCCAACAATGCAATTGGAGTTGCGACCGCACTCTATGGTGCCCCGCATTGAGTGCGAAGACCCCGCAAGTCTCCGCGGCGGCCTTCGCAGTGGGTATGGTGATGACCGCTGTTGCGGCCGGGGCCTACTATCTAGACAAGACCGGATCGGACTGGTGCATAGGTGGCGGGCCGAAACAGGCCAAGATCATGGACGTGGAGTGAGACTCTCCGCCTCCTGACTCGGCGCAAAACCTGGGCGTCGCCAGGGTTTCTTGAACCGCCCATCTATCATATGCTATATACCTATTGTGGGTACCGACGACGACGGCGCTCGCAGCGCTGACGTTTGCTCCCACCTTGCGGCATAACTTTTTTTTGCCATGAAAGGAGCGATCATGAAAGTTCTTCAGATGCCGGAAATCGAGCAGGTCAGCGGCGGCGCTGGGCCGAACGAATGCATAACAATGGCTATCGCTATAGCCGGTGGCGTCGCTGCGCTTGCAGTGGGTAGTCTTCTTACACTTCCTTACAGCATTCCCCTGATCTTGAAAGTCACCGCCTTTACCCTCGCCCCGGGTGGTCTCGCCTTCGTGGCATACAACGTGGTTACCCCGGGGGCCTGTGCTAATGCTGGGACGATAGACTGGTCAACCGCCCCGGAAATCGATTTTGGAGGAGGCGGGGGTTGGGGCAAGAATCCCATGGACGACAAGTGAGGGTTTGCGTGGCCTCAGCGAAGCGACAGCCGGTGCGATGAGGTTCTGAGCGAACCTTGGGTGGCGGAAAAGCGATGGGTGCAAACCAGCGCTTCCGCCACTCCACCACACGCGCGGTCGGACCGCGACACTGCTGTGATTGACGCTGAACGATCTTTCGACAAAATGCTCTATAGCTATTGTGGGTGCCGACGGTTGGGGTGCTCGCCGCCCTCTCGTTCGCTCCCACTTTGCGGCATAACTTTTTGTTGCCATGAAAGGAGCGATCATGAAGGTTCTTGAGAGACATGAAGTCGAGCAAGTCGCCGGCGGCGCAAACCTTGGTCAAGACATCGCGCTCGTCGTCTTGGCTAGCCATATTGCTCCGCAGATCGTCAAATTCCCTCGTCCTCACACCAGACCCGTACAGCCACCCATGCCCCTGTAGCGGAGGGCGAGGCGCCATCCCGGATAGCAACTTGGGAGGCGGGATGAGAGCGGACAAGAATGGTGGACAAGGACTGCGTTGTCGACGCCGACCGATGCCTCTGGATTATGCGATATGGCTATTGTGGCTGCCGACGGCTTTGGCCACGCATCTATCAACGAAGCAAAGAAATGAGAGGAATGACTATGAGAATTCTTGAGGCGCAGGAAGTTGCTGTGGTCGGCGGTGGCGATAACTACGTTGCTTATCCGTTCACTTACGTGTACGCGGCGGGCAACACTACGCCTTTCCCCTGGTCGATGGGATTTCCCGGGTCCCCGTTCTCTAACTATGGAGGAGGGACCTGGGGCAAAAATCCATTGAGCAACGAGTGAGACTCGCCTCCCTGAGCTAAGCGGTGGACGGGGCGATGGGTATCTGAGCGTGCGTAGCGCGACGATCGAGCGATGAACGCAAACCAGCTCTTCCGCCCCGCCGCGCTGCGCGCCCGCGAAACAAAATGGCTGGGCGAGATCGTGCTGATCCGCCCGGTCACGTTCTCCGCACTCACCGCGCTCGCCGCGGCGCTTGCTGCCGCTGTCGTCGCCTTCCTCATCTGGGGTAGCTACACCAAGCGCAGCACCGTCCCCGGGCAGCTGATTCCCGATACGGGCCTGGTCAAGGTGTACGCCGCGCAGCCGGGGGTTGTGCTGCAGAGCTTCGTCGCCGAGGGCAAGGCGGTGCGCCGCGGCGACGTTCTGTTCCTGCTCTCGAGCGATCGCCAGAGCGCCAGCCAGGGCGACACCCAGGCGGCGATCAGCGGCCAGATCGAGTCGCGTCGCGCCTCCTTGCGCGAGGAATTGACGATGACCCGGCGTCTGCAGGCGGACGAGCGCACCGCGCTGGCGACCAAGATCTCCGCCCTGCAAGCCGAGCTGCAGAAGGTCTCCGGCCAGATCGAAGGGCAGACCGATCGCCTCAGGATCGCCGAGCAGATCGCCGCCCGCACCGAGCCATTGATGCAGGAAGCCTACCTGTCGCAGGAGCAGTGGCAGCAGAAGCGGGCCGACGCGCTCGAGCAGCGCAACCGCCTGCAGGCGCTGGAGCGCGATCAGATGGCGCTGCAGCGCGAGTTGGCCAGCCAAAGAACCGAGTTCGCGGCCATGCCGCTGCGCCACCAGAATCAACTGGCGCAGCTCGAACGCCTGCTGAGCGGAACCGGACAGGAGTACACCGAGAGCGAAGCGAAGCGCGGCATCGTCGTCGCCGCACCGGAAGCCGGAACGGCGACCGCCGTCGCCGCCGAAGCCGGACAGGCGGTGGATGTCGCCAGACCCCTGGTCAGCATCGTTCCCCGAGGGGCGAGCCTGCAGGCCCAACTCTTTGCGCCGAGCAAGGCGATCGGCTTCGTCAAACCTGGTGACAAGGTGCTGTTGCGCTATCAGGCCTACCCCTACCAGAAGTTCGGCCAGGCGCGCGGCACCGTGGTGTTCGTCTCGAAGACGGCGCTGCCCGCCGCCGAGCTGGCAGGCATCGGCAATCCGCCCGGCGGCGAACCCCTCTACCGCATCACCGTCGCTCTCGCCGCGCAGACCGTGCCCGCCTACGGCCAGGCGCAGCCGCTGCAGGCGGGGATGGCGCTCGACGCCGACGTGCTGCAGGAGACGCGACACCTCTACGAATGGGTGCTCGAGCCGCTCTACAGCCTGAGCGGCAAGTGGTGAGCGGCGGGAAGCGTTAGCCGTGTCCTTGCTCGACCAACTGTCCTTCGGCTTTGCCGCCAAGCTGCCGCTGTTGCTGCAGACCGAAGCCACCGAGTGCGGCCTCGCCTGCCTGGGGATGGTGGCCGGTTACCACGGCCAGCGCACCGATCTGGCGAGCCTGCGCCGTCAGTTCTCCATCTCCTTGAAGGGCACGACCCTGGCGCAGCTGATCCATTTCGCCCATCGCCTCGAACTGGGCACGCGCGCCCTGACCCTGGAGCTGGACGAACTCGGACAGTTGGCGCTGCCGTGCATCCTGCACTGGAACTTCAACCACTTCGTCGTCTTGAAGGCGGTCGACGGCAAATCGGTGACGATCCACGACCCGGCTTTCGGCGTGCGCACCCTGAGCCTCGACGAGGTCTCGCGCGCCTTCACCGGCGTCGCGCTGGAGCTGTGGCCGAGTCCGCGCTTCGAGCCCCAGGCAGCGACGCCGCCGATCAAGTTGCGGCAGCTGTTGGGGCGGGTCAGCGGCCTGGTGCGCTCGCTCGGCCAGATCTTCATCCTCGCCCTGGCGCTGGAAGTGTTCGCGCTGATGAGCCCCTTCTTTCTGCAGTGGACCATCGACAACGCCATCGTCTCCGCCGACCGCGACCTGCTCACCACGCTGGCGGTCGGCTTCGGCCTGCTGCTGCTGATGCAGCAGGCGGTGGGCGTGGTGCGCACCTGGGTGATCATGTACCTGGGCACCACCCTGGGCCTGCAGTGGAACGCACGGGTGTTCAGCCATCTGCTGCAGCTGCCGGTGCAGTACTTCGAGAAGCGCCATCTGGGCGATGTCGTGTCGCGTTTCGGCGCGGTCGATGTGATCCAACACAGCCTGACCACGGCGTTTCTCGAGGCGATGCTCGATGGCATCATGGCTGCCGTGACGGTCATCATGATGTTCATCTACGCGCCAATGCTGGCCTGGATCGTGCTCGGCGCGATGACGCTGTACGCGTTGGGCCGTTGGCTCTGGTATCGGCCGCTGCGCCAGGCCACCGAAGCGCAGATCGTCCACGCCGCCAAGCAGCAGAGCCACTTCTTGGAGACGATCCGCGGGGTCAAGACGGTCAAACTGTTTCAGCGCCAAGAGCAGCGCTGCGCCTCGTGGCTGGCCCTGGTCGTCGATCAGGTCAACGCCGGTCTGCGCACGCAACGCCTGCAGCTGCTCTACAAGACGCTAAACGGTCTGCTGTTCGGCATCGAGAACATCGTGATCATCTGGCTCGGCGCCCGCCTGGTGATGGACGGCAACTTCAGCGTCGGCGTGCTGATGGCCTTCACCGCCTACAAGGGCCAGTTCGAGGGCCGCGTCGGTTCGCTGATCGACAAGTTCTTCGAACTCAAGATGCTCCAACTTCAGGGTGAACGCCTGGCCGACATCGTCTTTACCGAGCCCGAAGCGGCGCAACAACCGCTGGCCGACTCGGCGCAGCGCACGCCGGAAGCGGCGATCGAGCTGCGCGGTCTGCGCTATCGCTACGCCGAACACGAAGCCTTCGTCCTCGACGGGGTGACGCTGCGCGTCGCCGCCGGAGAGTCGGTCGCCATCGTCGGTCCCTCCGGCTGCGGCAAGACGACGCTGATCAACGTGCTCCTGGGCATCCTCCCCGCGACCGAGGGCGAGGTGCTGATCGGTGGCATCGACGTGCGGCAGCTGGGCGTCGCCGCGCTGCGCGCCATGGTCGGTACCGTGCTCCAGGACGACGTGCTGTTCGCCGGCTCGATTGCCGACAACATCGCCTTCTTCGAGCCTCAGGCGGACCAGCAGTGGATCGCCGAATGCGCGCGACTGGCCTCGATCGAGCAGGAGATCACCGCGCTGCCGATGGGCTACAACACCCTGGTCGGCGACATGGGCACCGTCCTCTCCGGCGGCCAGAAGCAGCGCGTGCTGCTCGCACGTGCCCTCTACAAGCGGCCGCAGATACTGGTGCTCGACGAGGCGACGAGCCACCTCGACCTCGCGCGCGAGAGCGCGGTCAACAGCGCGGTGCGGGCGCTGCAGCTGACCCGCATCATCGTCGCACATCGGCCGGAGACCATCGCCAGCGCCGACCGCGTCGTCGTCCTGGCCGCCGGCAAGGTGGTGCAAGATCTGCCCGTGGCGCAACTTGTCCCGGGCGCTGCGCCTGCGCAGCGTCAGCCCGCCGCGGCTTAGGGCGAGCGCACGCTCACGCCCACAGGCCACCGCCCGAGCCGTCGGCGTTGCGCCACATCATGTTCTCCAAGCTGCAGACCACCGTCTGGCCGCACGATGGACAGCTGGCGACGAGGCCGGCGGCGATGGCGGCTTCGAGCGACGCCAGATCGGCAAAGGCGATCGGGCAGGGAAACACCGCCCGGCAGTGGCCGCAGCGTATCCTCAAGTCAGAAATCGCGCTCACGGCGGGCTGAACGCGGCGAGCTTGCGCTGCACCGACGCGGCGTCGATGCCCTCCACCCGCACCCGCTTGGCGCGCGCCGCGGCGCCGCTCAACAACAGCACCTGCCTCTTGGTCACGCCCAACAGATCGGCGAGAAAGTCCAGCAGGCAGGCGTTGGCTTTGCCATCGACCGGTGGCGCGGCCAGGCGTATCTTCAGCGCCTCGCCGTGCTCGCCCACCACCGCGCTCTTCTTGGCCCCGGGCTGGATGTGCAGCGTCAGGATCACGTGCTGCGCCCCTTCGCTCAACCAGGGACAGGATCTCATAGGGGGAAGAAGGGCAGCACCAGCCTCTGCATCCACACCAGCAGCGAGAGCATGACTTGCAGCGCCAGCAGCAACACCAGCGGTGACAGATCGACGCCGCCGATGGGCGGAATGACGCGCTGCAGCGGTTGCAGGAAGGGCCGCGCGATGGCGTTCATCAGCGGTGCCAGCGGTGCGTAGGGATTGATCCAGGAGAGCAGGGCGGAGATGATCACCGCGGCGATCAACAGGTACACGCCGAGGCGCAGGGTCGCCAGCGCGGCGACGATGGCGATGCCGAACACCGACCCCGGCGAGAGGATCGCCTGCGCCACGAACAGGCCGAACACCAGGGCGTGGAAGATGCCCTGGGTGAGCCAGGCCAGCAACAGGGTCGGCAGATCGAAACCGAAGGCGCTGGGGATGACGCGCCGCGCCGGCACCACCGCCCAATCGGTGACGGCGATGACGAACTGCGAAATCGGATTGCGCGCCGGCGCCCGCGCCGCCTGCAAGGCCACCCGCGCCAGCAGCGCCATGGTGAAGAAGCTGAATAGCCAATCGACGATTTGGATCAGCAGTTGGGTCAGCATGGCCACGGTCCATTTTCCTCAGTCTTGTCCCAATTGATCGCCGAGCTCGCGCCCGCGCGCCGCCGCGGCGCGCACCCCGCGCAGGATCGCCGCCGCCAGCCCGTCGGTGTTGAACGAGTCGAGCGCCGCCGCGGTGGTGCCGCCCTTCGAGGTCACCCGCTCGCGCAGCACCGAGGCCGGGTCGGCGCTGGACTCGGCCAGCTTGGCGGCGCCGGCGAAGGTCTCGATCGCCAGGATGCGCGCCTCGGCGTCGGAGAAGCCGAGGGCGCGCCCCGCCAGCTGCAGCGACTCGATGAAGTAGAAGACGTAGGCGGGACCGCTGCCGGAAATCGCCGTCACCGCATCCATCTGCGCCTCGTCTTCGATCCAGAGGCTGCTGCCCACGGCGTGCAATATCTTTTCCGCCATGGCGCGACCCTCGCGGCCGACCGAAGGATCGGCATAGACGCCGGAGATGCCTTCACCGATCAGCGCCGGCATATTGGGCATGCTGCGCACCAGCTGGTTGTGGCCGCCGAGCCAGCGGCCGATGTCGGCCAGGCGCAGGCCGGCGGCGATCGACAGCACCAACTGCGTCCCCAGCTTGCCGACTAGCGGCGCCACCGCCTCGCGCATCACCTGCGGTTTCACCGCCAGCACCAGCGCTTCGCAATTGAGGCTGGCGGCGTCGATGGCGGCGCAGCAGCGCACGCCGAAGGCGGTCGCCAGTTGCTCGCGCTTATCCGGATCCGGCTCCACCACCTGGATGCCGGCGGCCGAATAGCCCTGCTTGCGCAAGCCGCCGATCAGGGCGCTGGCCATGTTGCCGCCACCGACAAAGGTGATCTTCATACAGGAACTTCCCTCTCGCCAAAGATTGCTGTGCCGACGCGGACGATGGTCGCACCCTCAGCGATCGCCGCCTCGAGATCGTCGGACATGCCCATCGACAGGGTATCAAGTTTCATGCCTTCGCTGTTCAGCGCCGCCATCAATTGGCGCAGCCGGGCGAACGGCGCGCGCGCCTGGTCGCGGCTGGTCGCCGGCGCCGGTATCGCCATCAGGCCGCGCAGCGCGAGGCCAGGCATGGCCGCCACGGCGCGGGCGAGCGCGCCGACCTGCGCCGGCGCGACGCCGCTCTTGCTGGCTTCACCGCTGATGTTGACCTGCAGGCAGACCTGCAGCGGCGGCATGCCGACCGGCCTTTGCGCTGCAAGGCGCGCGGCGATCTTTTCACGATCGACGCTGTGTACCCAGGCGAAGCTCGAGGCGACCAGCTGCGTCTTGTTGCTCTGCAGGGGGCCGATGAAATGCCATTCGAGATGCGGCAACCGAGCGAGGTCGGCGAGCGCTGCGATCTTGGTCGTCGCTTCCTGCACATAGCTTTCGCCGAAAGCCCGTTGCCCGGCGAGCGCGGCAGCCAGCAGGTGGTCCGCCGGCCAGGTCTTGCTCACCGCCAGCAGTTCGACCGATTGCGGCGAGCGTCCGGCGGCGACAGCGGCGTTGGCGATGCGCGAGTGCACGGCAGCCAGATTCGCTTGCACGATCGCTCGCAGACGCAGTGACGAGGAGGATGCGGCGGTCGCTTGCAAGTTGGCGGAAATTGTAGTCATAATGCCCCGAATCTGAGGCCCAGTATAGCATCGCAGCCATAGGGCCACTCCGGGACCGCCAGCCATGGACATCACCGAACTGCTCGCCTTTGTCGTCAAGAACAAGGCCTCCGACCTGCATCTGTCTTCCGGCCTGCCGCCGATGATCCGCGTCCACGGCGACGTGCGCCGCATCAATCTGCCGGCCATGGACCACAAGGACGTGCACGCCATGGTCTACGACATAATGAACGACGGCCAGCGCAAGCACTACGAGGAGACGCTGGAAATCGACTTCTCGTTCGAGGTGCCCAACCTGGCGCGTTTCCGAGTCAACGCCTTCAACCAGCACCGCGGTGCCGGCGCCGTGTTCCGCACCATTCCGTCGACGGTGCTGTCGCTCGAGCAACTCAACTGTCCGAAGATCTTCGGACAGATCGCCGAGACGCCGCGCGGCATCGTGCTGGTCACGGGACCGACCGGTTCGGGCAAGTCGACCACCCTGGCGGCGATGGTCGACTACATCAACGACAAGGACTACGGGCACATCCTCACCGTCGAGGACCCGATCGAATTCGTGCACCAGTCGAAGAAATGCCTGATCAACCAGCGCGAGGTCGGACCGCATACGCTGTCCTTCGCCAACGCCCTGCGCTCGGCCCTGCGCGAGGATCCGGACGTGATCCTGGTCGGCGAAATGCGCGACCTCGAGACCATTCGTCTGGCGCTGACCGCCGCCGAGACCGGCCACCTGGTGTTCGGCACGCTGCACACCTCGTCCGCGGCGAAGACGGTCGACCGCATCATCGACGTCTTTCCCGCGGCGGAAAAGGAGATGGTGCGGGCGATGCTCTCCGAGTCGCTGCGCGCGGTCATTTCGCAGACCCTGTTGAAGACCAAGGACGGCAGCGGTCGCGTCGCCGCCCACGAGATCATGATCGGCACCCCGGCGATTCGCAATCTGATTCGCGAAGCGAAGATTGCGCAGATGTATTCGGCGATCCAGACCGGTCAGTCGATCGGCATGCAGACGCTCGACCAGAACCTGATCGATCTGGTCAAGCGCAACGTCGTCTCTGCCGCCGAAGCGCGCACCAAGGCCGCCAACAAGGACAACTTCCCCGGAGCCTGAGCCATGGAACGCGATGAGGGACTGAAGTTCATGCACCAGCTGCTGGCCATGATGGTGGCCAGGAAGGGTTCCGACCTGTTCATCACCGCCGGCTTTCCGCCGGCGATCAAGGTCGATGGCAAGGTGACGCCGGCGACGCAGCAGACGCTGACGCCGCAGCATACGCTGGAGCTGACCCGCGCCGTCATGAACGACAAGCAGGCCGCCGAGTTCGAGGCGAAGAAGGAATGCAACTTCGCCATCAACCCGACCGGCATCGGCCGCTTCCGGGTCAACGCCTTCGTCCAGCAGGGACGCGCCGGTCTGGTGATGCGCACCATCAACACCCAGATACCCGACTTCGACGAACTGAAGCTGCCGCCGGTGTTGAAGGACGTGGTGCTGTCCAAGCGCGGCCTGGTGCTGTTCGTCGGCGCCACCGGTTCGGGCAAGTCCACCTCGCTGGCGGCGATGATCGGTTACCGCAACCAGAACAGCTACGGCCACATCATCACCATCGAAGACCCGGTCGAGTACGTGCACGAGCACAGGAACTGCATCGTCACCCAGCGCGAAGTCGGCGTCGACACCGACTCTTGGGAGGCGGCGTTGAAGAACACCCTGCGCCAGGCGCCCGACGTCATCCTGATCGGCGAGATCCGCGACCGCGAGACCATGGAGCACGCCGTCGCCTTCGCCGAGACCGGCCACCTTTGCCTGGGCACCCTGCACGCCAACAGCACCAACCAGGCGCTCGACCGCATCATCAACTTCTTTCCCGAAGAGCGGCGCCAGCAACTGCTGATGGACCTGTCGCTCAACCTGCGCGGCATCTGCTCGCAGCGCCTGATTCCGCTCAAGGAAGCCAAGGGGCGGGCTGCGGCGGTCGAGGTGATGCTCAACTCACCGCTGGTCTCCGATCTGATCTTCAAGGGCAACGTCACCGAGATCAAGGAGATCATGAAGAAGTCGCGCGAGCTGGGCATGCAGACCTTCGACCAGGCGCTGTTCGATCTCTACGAGGGCGGTCGCATCAGCTACGAAGACGCGCTGCGCAACGCCGACTCGGTCAACGACCTGCGCCTGGAGATCAAGCTGCGCGGTAAGGATTCGAAGGACCGCGACCTCGGCGCCGGCATCCAGCACTTGGACATTGTTTGACCTTCCCCCCGGCCCCCTTCCCAGGGAAGGGGGTGACGGCTGTTCGCCACTTTTGGAGCCGAAGGCGGGACCACCCGAAGAGGTGGTGTGGCTCCATGTCTTACGCTGCCCCCGCCTTGGGGCGGCCCGGCGGCGAGGGCTCGTACTCCGGCCATCGGTCGCGGCCCTTCGCCCGGCGCTCCGTCTTACCGGTTCCCTCCTTCCACTATCGGGAATCTGTACAGGCGGCAGTCGATGGCGCCGTTGTAGAGCGGGATCTTGCGCTTGGCCTGGAGGCGGATCAGCTTGGGCAGTGCGGTGTCGGCGGAGAAGAACCAGCAATCCCAACCGGCGAAGTGGCGCTTCAGCGCGTCGCCCAGGCGCGGATAGAAGGCGGCGAGCTCGTCGATCTCGCCCAGCCGCTCGCCGTAGGGCGGATTGGCGATGAGGATGCCGGCGGCGGCCGGCGCCTCGATCTCCAGGATGTCGCCCTGGGCCACCCCGACCAGGTCTTCGAGGCCGGCGTAGGCGAGGTTCTGGCGGGTGCGCGCGACCGCGTCCGGGCTCGCATCCGAACCCCAGATCGGCAGCGTCGCCGGCCCGCTCTCGCGCCGTTCGGCGGCCTCGCGCCGCAGCCGCGTCCATAGCTCGGCGTCGAAATTGCGCAGGCGACAGAAGCCGAACTCCTCGGCCTCGCGCGACAGGCCGGGCGCATCGCCCAGGGCTGCCTGCGCCGCTTCGAGCAGAAAGGTGCCGGAGCCGCACATCGGGTCGAGCAGGGGGATGCCGGGGCGCCAACCGATCAGGCGTAGGATGCCGGCGGCGAGGTTTTCCTTGACCGGTGCGGCGACCTTGGCGATCTTGTGGCCGCGGGCCCACAGCGGCTCGCCCGAGGTGTCGAGGTAGACGGTGGCGCTGTCGGCGGTGAGGAACAGATGCGGCCGCACCGCGGGATGGGCGGTGTCGACGCTCGGCCGCTCGCCGCAGGCGGCGCGGAAGCGGTCGCAGATTGCGTCCTTGACCCGCAGGGTGATGAACTCGAGGCTCTTCAGCGGCGACTTCACCGCCGTCACGTAGACGCGCAGACGCTCGTCGACGCCGAACAGCGACGGCCAATCGACGCTCTCTGCCAGGCGATAGACGTCCTCCTCGTTGCGGTAGCTGCCGTGCGCCACGCGCCAGAGCACGCGGCTGGCGATGCGCGACTGCAGGTTGGTGCGGTAGCAGGTCTCCCAGCTGCCGGCGAACTGCGCGCCGCCGGGCAGGGCCCGGATCGCCTGCGCCCCGACCGCCTCCAGGTCTTCGACCAGCAGCGGCTCCAGCCCGCGCGGGCAGGGAGCGAAGAAGCGCTCGTTCATCGCGCGCCGCCGCCGCCGCGCAATCCGGCCAGCGCCGCGGCCACCGTCGGGTAGCGCAGGCGCAGGCGCAGCTCGCGCTTCAAGCGCCGGTTGGCCATGCGCCGCGATTCGCGCATGAAGGAGAGCATGGCCGGCGACAGCCGCTGCTGCGCTTCGGCCATGGCGATGCGCGGTGGTCGCGGCAGGGCCAGGGCGTCGGCGACGGTGTCGAAGTACTCGCCCATGGTCAGCTGCGAATCGTCGGCGACGTTGTAGGCGCGGTTGGGTCGGCCGCGGGTGAGGGCGGCGATGCAGGCGCGCCCTAGATCCTCGGCGTGGATGTGATTGCTGTAGGGATCGTCGCCGCTGGCCAGGGCCGGATCGCCGCGGCGCAGGCGTTCCAGCGGCAAACGGTCGGCGGCGTAGATGCCCGGGGCGCGCAGCAGGCTGACGCAGCTGCCGCCGACGGTCTTGCCGAAGCGGCGCAGTTGCCGCTCGGCGTCGACGCGCCGCTGCGCGCGCGCCGTCTGCGCGCCCAGGCCGCGCGTCTCGTCGATCAGGGCGCCGCCGCAGTCGCCGTAGACGCCGCTGGTGCTGATGTACACCAGGCGCCGCGGCAGGCTCTTGCCGCGCCGCAAGGCGGCGATCAGGTGCTTGGTGCGTGGGTCGCTGGCGTCGGCGTCGAAGGCGCTTTCGGCGCTGGCGGCGAATTCCGCCGGCGGCGCCGAGTGCAGCACCAGCTGGGCCAGGCCGGCCAGCCGGCGCAGGGTCTGCGGCCGGTCGAGGTCGCCGCGAATCTGGGTCACGCCGAGGTCGGCCAGATGGGGATCGCGTTCGCGCACCAGCGCGTAGACACGATAGTGCCGGGTGAGGCTGGGCAGGGCGCGGCGCATGACGTCGCCGCAGCCGACGATCAACAGATTCTGCATCTGGACATTATCTCATGGGACAATAGACGGACTTGCAAGCAAAGACGGCGGCGCAATTGGCGACCGCGTCGAGCGAAGGAGCCCTCTTGGCCAAACCAAACTATCAGTTCGAAAAGCGCCAGAGGGATCTGGCGAAGAAGAACAAGCAGGAAGAAAAACGCCGGCAGAAGCTCGCCGAAAAGGCCGCCGCCGAGGCTGGCGGTTCGGCAAGTCCTGCCGCGGGGGATGACGCGGCGAGCGCCGCGGCTGAGACCAAGCCCGAGGTTTGAGCGTTTCGTCGCTGCCTATTCGCCGAGGTAAGCCTCGCGCACCCGTGGGTCGGCGAGCAGGGCTGCGGCGCTGTCGGCCAGGGTGATGCGGCCGCTCTCCATCACGTAGGCACGGCTGGCGGTGGCCAGCGCCAACCTGGCGTTCTGCTCGACCAGCAGGATGGTGACCCCGCTCGCGGCGACCGCGGCGATGGTCTGGAACACCGTCTCCACCATCAGCGGCGCCAGGCCCATCGATGGCTCGTCGAGTAGCAGCAGGCGCGGTCTGCCCATCAGCGCCCGGCCCAGGGCCAGCATCTGCTGCTCGCCGCCGGAGAGCGTGCCGGCCAGCTGCGCGCGCCGCTCCGCCAGCCGCGGCAGCAACTGGTAGACCCGGTCGCCGTCGCGCCGCACCTCGGCGGCGTCGGCGCGGCTGTAGGCGCCCATCGCCATATTCTCGGCCACCGTCAGGCGGGAGAAGACGCCGCGCCCCTCCGGCACCAGGGCCAGGCCCTCGGTGATCAGGCGGTGCGGCGGCAGTTGCGCGATGTCCACCCCGGCCAGACGCATTGCTCCGCGCGCAGGGAGCAGGCGCGCCAGCGCCTTCAGCGTGCTGGTCTTGCCGGCACCGTTGGCACCGATCAGCGCCACCGTTTCGCCCGTGGCGACGACGAAGCTGATTCCCTTGACCGCCGCGATGCCGCCGTAGTGAACCTGAAGGTTCACTACGTCAAGCATTGGACGACCTTCCCCCCAGCCCCCTTCCCCGGGAAGGGGGTGACTAAGGCTCGCTATGCTCGCAGGGTCACAGGTGGACGCAGGACGATCAGGCATAGTTTGCTCCGAGGTAGGCCTCGACCACCCGGGGATCGCGGCGCACCGCCTCCGGTTCGTCCTCGGCGATCAGTTCGCCGTAGTCGAGCACCGCCACGCGGTCGCACAGGCCCAGCACCAACTTCACGTCGTGCTCGATCAGCAGCACGGTCAGCCCGTCGTGGCGCAGGCCGACGATCAGACGGCGCAGCGCCGCGGTCTCGGTGGCGTTCATGCCGGCGGCCGGCTCGTCGAGGGCCAGCAGCTTGGGCTCGCCGGCCAGCGCCCGGGCGATCTCCAGCCGGCGCTGATCGCCGTAGGCGAGCTGGCTCGCCAGATCGTTGCCGCGCTCGGCGATGCCGACGTAGGCGAGCAGCTCGTGGGCGCGGCGGGCGATCGCTGCCTCCTCGCGCCTGGTAGCGCCGTCGCGCAGCACGGCGCCGATGACGCCGGCGCGGCTCCTGATGTGGCGACCGACCATGACGTTTTCCAGCGCCGTCATGTTGGCGAACAGCCTGATGTTCTGAAAGGTGCGGCTGATGCCGGCGCTCGCGACCCGATGCGGCGAGCCGGTGTCCAGGGGCTTGCCGGCGAAGCGGAAGGCGCCGGCGTCGGCGCTGTAGAGGCCGGTCAGGACGTTGAAGAAGCTGGTCTTGCCGGCGCCGTTGGGTCCGATCAGACCGTAGATCTCCCCCGCGGCGATGGTCAACGACACCTCCTTGAGCGCTTGCACGCCGCCGAAGCGCTTGCTGATCCCTTTGGCTTCGAGCAGCGGCGTCACGAACCGTCGGCCTTCGCAAATTCGCGGCGTCGGGTCGGCGAGGGCCACAGCCCGGCGGGGCGATAGATCATCACCAGGATCAGGGCCAGGCCGAAGGCGAGGATGCGCAGGGACTCCGGATCGAGCAGCACCCGCCCGAACAGCGCCTGCTGCGCCGGCCCGGCACCGTGGCGCAGCGCCTCGGGCAACACCGCCAGCAGCAGGCCGCCGAGGATGACGCCGGGGATGTGGCCCATGCCGCCGATCACCACCATGCACAGCACCATGACCGACTCCATCAGGCTGAAGCTCTCCGGCGAGACGAATTCCTGGAAGCCGGCGAACAGGCCGCCGGCCACACCGCCGAAGGACGCCCCCATGGCGAAGGCCAGCAGCTTGATGTTGCGGGTGTTGATGCCGCAGGCCTTGGCGGCGATCTCGTCCTCGCGAATTGCCACCCAGGCGCGACCGATGCGCGAATCCTCGAGGCGCAGGGTGATGAAGATGATGGCCAACGCCAAGAAGACGAACAGGTAGTAGGAGAGATAGATGCCGGGGATGGACAGACCGAAGAACTGCAGCGGCTGCGCCAGCGAGTGGCCGCCGACGTTCAAGGCGTCGATGCGGGCGATGCCCTGGGGTCCGTTGGTGA
Source organism: Sterolibacterium sp. (assembly GCA_023258955.1). GTDB lineage: Bacteria > Pseudomonadota > Gammaproteobacteria > Burkholderiales > Rhodocyclaceae > CAIYYX01. The sequence continues at coordinate 1,581 of JAHFRE010000050.1, read as the reverse complement.
TGTTCACCGGCGAGTTGAGATTGTTCAAGAAGATGCGGATGATCTCGCCGAAGCCGAGGGTGACGATGGCCAGGTAGTCGCCGCGCAGGCGCAGCGTCGGGGCACCGAGCAGGATGCCGAACAGCCCGGCCACCGCCGCCCCCAGTGGCAGGATCGCCCAGGCCGGCCAGTGCAGGCCGAAGTGCGGACTGGCGAGCAGGGCGTAGAGATAGGCGCCGATCGCGTAGAAGGCGATGTAGCCCAGATCGAGCAGGCCGGCGAAGCCGACCACGATGTTGAGCCCCAGCGCCAGCATGATGTAGAGCAGGGCGAAGTCGAGCACGCGCACCCAGGCGTTGCCCATGCCGGCGCCGACGACGAAGGGCAGCGCCGCCAGCGCCAGTCCCGCGAGCAGCACGCCGGCGAACGGCTTAGCTTTCAGCATCAGGCGCGCTCCGCCAGCTTCTCGCCCATCAGTCCCGAGGGCCGCAACACCAGCACCCCGATCAGGACGAAGAAGGCGAACACGTCCTGGTAGTCGCTGCCGAGGAAGCCGCCGGTCAGGTCGCCGATGTAGCCGGCGCCGAGCGCCTCGATCACGCCGAGCAGGACGCCGCCGAGCATGGCGCCGCCGAGGTTGCCGATGCCGCCCAGCACCGCCGCGGTGAACGCCTTGAGACCGAGGATGAAGCCCATGTTGTAGTGGGCGATGCCGTAGTTGGCGGCGACCATGACGCCGGCGATGGCGGCGAGCGCCGAGCCGAGGGCGAAGGTGAGCGCGATGATGCGGTCGGCATCGACCCCCATCAGCGCGGCGATCTGCGGATTCTCTGCGGTGGCGCGCATCGCCCGGCCGAGGCGGGTGCGGTTCACCAGCAACAGCAGACCGCTCATGATGACCGTGGCGACGACCAGGATCAGTATCTGCAGGTCGCTGATCTGCGCCCCGAGGATTTCGCGTGGCGTCGCCGGCAGCAGTTGCGGGAAAGAATGGTAGTTGCGGCCCCAGGCCAGCATCGCCAGCTGCTGCAGCACCATCGAGACGCCGATGGCGGTGATCAGGGGCGCCAGGCGCGGCGCGCGGCGCAGCGGCCGGTAGGCCACCCGTTCGACGATCAGGCCCAGACAGAGGCAGACCAGCATCGCCACGAGGCAGCCGCCGAGCACCGCCAGCGGCCCCGGCACGCCGGCGGCTGCCAGCGGCTTGATCGCCGCCAGCGCGGTCAGCGCGCCTATCATCACCACCTCGCCGTGGGCGAAATTGATCAGGCCGAGGATGCCGTAGACCATCGTATAGCCCAGCGCGACCAGGGCGTAGATGCTGCCCAGGGTCAGACCGTTGATCAACTGCTGGATGAGGGTGTCCATGGCCGCATAATGAAACGGCACCCGCGGGTGCCGTTTCATCCTTGGCTTGCCGCGGCCTACTTCTTTTCCGCCGCTGCGGCGGGGGCGGCCGCAGCCGGTGCTGCAGCGGCCGGTGCGGCAGCCGGTGCCGCGGCCGCTGCCGGCGTGCCGCCGATGGTCTCCAGCGCCTCTTTGTTGCCCGCCTTGAACTGGTAGAGGGTCACGGCGCCGTCCTTGACGTCGCCCTTGTCGTCG
>JAHFRE010000049.1 GCA_023258955.1 Sterolibacterium sp. | reverse complement strand
TCAACGCGGAGGGCAGCGGGAACACGGTCGGGTCGGCGCTGTAGCTGCCGCTGTCCTGGCGTAGCCGCTCCTGCTGCTGCGCCAGGTCCATGAGGAATTGCTGGCCCTGCGAGCGATTGCCACGCACCACGTAGCTCAGGTAGGACGGATAGGCCACCGCGGAAAGCGTGCCGACGATGGCGACGGCCACCATCAGTTCGATCAACGAGAAACCACGACCATTCATATGCTTTTGTCCTATGTTTTTGTCATATTAACCACGATCGGCAGCGGGTTACAGCCCGGCCGACGAGCGGTTGATTGCGTGGAATGGACGGCGCGCTGCGGGTTGACCGGCGCCGCCCGCGGGTTCACTCGAGGTAGCGGGTGGCGTTCTCGAGGTCGCTTTGGATCGACGCCTTGCTCAGCGCGCTGACGAACTTGCGCCAGACCAGGTCGCCGTTGGCGACGGTAAACACGTAGGTTCGTGCATCGCTCTTGGCCTTGCGCAGCACGTGCACCGGCAGCGCGCAACTGTCGGCGCGGCCGAGATCGATCTGCGCCTGGCCGTCGACCTCCAGCGGCAGGTCCTCTTCGCAGCGCGCGCGGAAGCCCTTGAGCGAGCATTCGACCACCTTGATCGCGTAGCTGCGGGCAGTCCCGCCGGTGTCGACCACCAGGGTTCCCGGGCAGATGACCGAGAAGCGCTGGTGCTGACGATGCGGCTTGCCGCTGCGCTCGGGCGTCGCCGGCAGCTCGGGCAGGACGTCGTGATAGGCCGGGATGTCGTAGATTTCCCTGAAGATACGCTTCTCACCATCGCTCAGCTTGGCGAAGACCTGGGTCTTCTTGTTGAAGAAGTAGTCGAGCAGCGCCGGCGTCATCACGGCGTCGTTGGTGGTGTAGAAGCGCTTGTCCGGGAACTGGACGTTGGGCATGCGCAGCTCGGTGAAATAGCGATAGAGGTTCTTCGAACGCTCCTTGTGGTCGTAGTAGCGTTTGTAGATCTTCGGCGCTCCCTTCAAGTCAATGTGCGCGCCGACCGCCGGCGCACCGTTGACGAAGTCGTAGTGCGCGACGGGAACCTCCTTCAGGCGCTGGAAGAACAGGATCGATTCGTAGAAGCCGATGTGCCGCGGATTGACGGCGATGACCAGATGGCGGGTGTCGAAGAACTTGGTCGAATATTCGTACATGAACTTGATCAGTGGAAATAGGATGATGCCGCCCAGCGACTGGAAGCGGCGGTCCACCGCCAGGGCCGAGACCTCGGCGATGTTGCCGCCGGCGGCACGGATCTTGTCGATGTCGAAGATCTTTTGCATGGGAAAGCCTAGCGGACTCTCGCGGATGAGCGAGATCGTGCCGACGATGCGATCGTCGTAGCGCGCGAGCAGGGTCGTCGTCGTCGGCAGGGCGTGGTAGATGGTGGCGCGCATGCCCGAGGGGTCGGGCTTCATGAAACCGACCGCGACGTAGGCGTCGTGCAACAGGCGAAAGCAATCCTCCAACTCCTCGCGCGTCTCGGCGAGCTTGAGCACCAGCTTGGCCGGCGGCGCCACGTCGCACTTGATCATGTTGCGGAAGATCGCGAAGCGCGCCTTGCGCGGCAGTATGCCGGTGACGTGGCGGGCCAGCTGCCGATAGAGCCAGACCAGTTTCTTCATCATGTCGAGTTCACTCCAGTTTCTTCAAATACTCCTTGGTGAATAGCTTGTCCGGCAGATCGCGCAGCTTCATCTCCGCGTAGTCGAGCACCGACTCCTCGCCTGGGCGCAGCGCGTCGGTGAATACCAGTCGCGTCGGCCGCGCCCTGCCGAGCAGCTTTTGGTATTTCTCGTAGCGGCCGGTCTTCAGCAGGCGGCCGGAGAGGGCGTAAAACTCTGCCTTGTAGGGGGCGTGGCTGGCCTCTGCAAGCCAATAGAGCACCCGGTGGTAGGTGACGCCGCGGTCCTTGGCGGTGAGCTCCAGGACCTGGTAGCGAGCACCGTCTATGGCGTCCACCCGTAGCCGCCGCGCCGTGTAGTCGCCGGCGAAATTGGCGCGCGCCAGATCGCCGTTGGCGACCTGGCCCGTCAGGCGCTGCGCCATCGACAGGCGCACCGGTTGCGAGACGCTGGGAAGGAAGACCCACAGATCGCGCCCCTTCATCAGGATGATCTGGCCGCGCTCGGCGGCGGGTTCCACCACCATCACCACGGTGTTGTCGTTTCCTTTCGAGAGCACGCGATACTTCCAGCTCTCACCCGCCTGCCCCTCGGTGCGGTTGCTGACGGAGACATCAACCTGGAAGCTCTCGCCCGGGAAGCGGATCCGGTCGGCCTGTTCGACCAGTTCCTGCGCCTGCGGGTCGTCGGCTTCCTGCTGCGCCATGGTGGCGCAGGCGGCGCAGCTCACCAACAAGATCGTGATCAGCCGAATGGCATAGGACTGTGACATAATCTACATCATATCTTCCAATCGTCATAACGTGCAAGCGGGACTTTGACATGAGCGTCGGGGTGGTCGACATCGAGAACGTCTCCAAGCACTACAGGCTGGGCGACCAGCGTGTCGACGCCTTGAGCGGTGTCAGCCTGTCGATCGCCGCCGGCGTTTTTCTGGCCATCGCCGGGCCGTCGGGCAGCGGCAAGTCCACGCTGCTCAACCTGATCGGCTGCATCGACACGCCGTCCAGCGGCCGCATCTTGATCAACGGCCAGGATGTCAGCGGCAAGAACGCTGACCAACTCGCCGACCTGCGCGCGCGCACCATCGGCTTCATCTTTCAGACCTTCAATCTGCTGCCGGTACTCTCGGCGCAGGAGAACGTCGAATACCCGCTGCTGCAGTTGAAAGAGGTATCGGCCAGCGAGCGGCGCGAGCGGGTGGCGCGATTCCTGGAGATCGTCGGCCTGGGCGCCTACGCTAGGCACCGTCCCAACGAGCTCTCCGGCGGTCAGCGACAGCGCGTGGCCATCGCGCGGGCCCTGGCAACGCAGCCGACGATCGTGCTCGCCGACGAGCCGACGGCGAACTTGGACAAGAAGACCGGTACCGACATCCTGTCGCTGATGAAGGACATCAACCGCCGCTTCCAGACCACCTTCATCTTTTCCACCCACGACCGGCGCGTGATGGCCATGGCCGACCGGCTGGTGAAGATCGAGGACGGACGGATCGTCTCGCTCGGTGTGCGCCGCGGCCGCGAGTGGACCGTGGTCAAGCCGTCGGACCGCCTCGAAATCCAGCCCAAGGGAGAAGACGATGAGAGTTGAAACGCGGATCGCCTGGGTCGCCCTGGTTGTCGCGGCGAGCTGCTGCCCCTGCCACGCCGACGAAGGTAGCGCTTCGCGCGAGTCGTTGTTCGAGGATCAGCCGGCACTCAAGCTCGATGCTGACTGGAAGGGCTTTGCCCAAATGGAGATCGCCCGCACGGTGGGCGAGCCGGTGCACTGGTCGAAGGCGAGGATGGTCCTCGAGCTCAATCGCCAGGGAAGCCTCGGAGAAAACGTCAAGTGGAAGATCGGCGGCCGCCTCGACTACGACGGGGTGTACGAGCGCTCGAGCTACTACCCGCAGCCGGTCAGGCAGGACCAGCGCGCCGAATTCCAGCTGCGCGAAAACTATCTCGACCTCGCTGCCGGCGAGGTCGACCTGCGCCTGGGCCGGCAACACGTGGTGTGGGGGGAGATGGTGGGCCTGTTCTTCGCCGACGTGGTCTCGGCCAAGGACATGCGCGAGTTCCTGCTGCCAGAGTTCGAGGTGCTGCGCATCCCGCAGTGGGCGGCGCGCGCCGAGTACTTCAAGAACGACTGGCACGCCGAAGCGCTGTGGATACCGCTGCCGAGTTTCGACAACCTGGGCAAGCCCGGCGCCGACTTCTTTCCGCCGCAGCTTCCCGGTCCGGGCGGCACGCTGATCCGCGGCGAGGCCAAGCCCAATCGCAGCCTGGGCAACAGCAACTACGGCCTGCGGCTATCGACCCTGCAAAGCGGCTGGGACGTCTCCGGCTTCTACTACCACAGCCTCGACGCGACGGCGACCTTCTACCGCGACATCGTCGCCGGCCCGGCACCGACCTTTGCCTATCGCCCGCGCCACGACACCATAGACCAGGCTGGTGCCACGCTGGCCAAGGACCTCGACTGGGCGGTGTTGAAAGGTGAAGCCGTATTCACCGATGGTCGCAAGTTTGGCGTCACCCGGCTGACCCAGCCCGACGGCCTGGTCGCCAGCCGTACCCTAGACTACGCGCTGGGACTGGACTTTACCCCGGCGCCCGACACCCGCTTCAACGTTCAGTTCTTCCAGCGCGTCTTTGCCGACCACGACCCGGACATGCTGTCCGACAGGCAAGAGAGCGGCGCCAGCCTGCTCCTCGAGGGCAAGCTCACACCGTCGCTCGAGGGCCGCCTGCTGCTGATCTCCAGCCTCAATCGGCGCGACTACCTGTTTCGCCCGCGCCTGGTGTGGAACCTCGGTCAGAACTGGCGGCTGATGGGTGGCGCCGACATCTTCCACGGCCCGCCGCTGGCCCTGTTCGGGCGTTACGAACAGCAGGACAGGCTGTGGACCGAGCTGCGCCTATCTTTTTGAGCAAGGCCGGGGGTACCCAATCCATGAACCAACGTTTCGATTTCCACGAAGCCTTCTGCCGCAACCTGGGATGGGTGACGGCGCTCGAACTCGACCTGCTGCGCGGCAAGCGGGTGGCGATCGCCGGCGTCGGCGGCGTCGGCGGCGTCCATCTGCTGACCCTCGCCCGCCTGGGCATCGGTGCGTTCAACATCGCCGACATGGACGTCTTCGAACTGGCGAATTTCAACCGCCAAGCCGGCGCGATGATGTCCACCCTGGGCCGACCCAAGGTCGAGGTGATGGCCGCGATGGCGCGCGACATCAACCCCGAGCTGGACATCCGGATCTTCCCTGAGGGCATAGGCCCGGACAACTTCGACGACTTCCTCCGCGACGTCGATCTCTACGTGGATGGGCTCGATGTCTTTGCCTTGGATGTGCGCGCGGCCATCTTCGCCGCCTGCGGCAGACTGGGCCTTCCTGCCATCACTGTGGCGCCGCTGGGCATGAGCGCGGCGCTGGTGAATTTTCTTCCTGGCAAGATGAGCTTCGCCGACTACTTCGGCTTTGCCGGTGCCAGCGAGATGGAGAAGATGGCGCGCTTTCTGGTCGGATTGTCGCCGCGCGCCATGCACCGGCATTACCTGGTCGATCCGCAGCGCGTCGATTTGGCGAACCAGCGCAGCGCCTCGACGCCGATGTCGTGCCAGCTCTGCGCCGGGGTTGCGGCAACGGAGGCGCTCAAAATCCTCCTTGGGCGGGGCAAGGTATATGCCGCACCGCACGCCATCAGCTACGACGCCTATCTGATCAAGCAGGTTAGAACCTGGCGACCGGGAGGCTATCGCAATCCGCTCAATCGCCTGATGGTCGGCCTGGCCCTGCGTTTCATGGCACGGCCCGCAGCGCCAATCCCCCACGCAGGCAAGACCCGCGACGAGATCGCCGTCGCTTACCGTTCACCGCCGTGGTGGTACGACATTCGCGGATTCTTCGTCTTGACCTTCGCGTACAACAGCACGATAGGCGCGCAGCTGCGCTTCTTCGGACCGCACTTCGGCAGGGATCACATCGAGATCGCCTGCGGTACCGGGACGCTGCTCGACCTGCTGCTGCGCTGGCGCCGCTGGAAGAAACTGCCGGTAGTCAACATCACCGGCATCGACTACGCCGAGTCCATGCTGGCAGGAGCGCAGCACCGATTCGCCGGCAACGATCGAGTCACCCTGCGCCACGCCGATGCGGCCAAGCTGCCCTTCGCCGACCAGTCGTTCGACACTGCCAACATCGCCAACGCGATCCACTGCTTGCCAGAGGTCGACGCCGCATTGAAAGACATGTTTCGAGTCCTCAAGCCGGGCGGGACGCTCGCCGCGAACGTGTTGCTCTATCCGCGCGGCGTCTGGCCGCTCAAGCGCATCGCCGAGAGGGTCAATGCCTGGGGCATCCGCAAGGGCATCCTCTACACCCCGTACGAGCGCGACGATATTCGCCGCCGTATCGTCGCCGCCGGTTTCGAAGTCGTCGTTGAGACGCAACTGGGGAATACCTACAACCTCGTTGCCCGCAGACCGGCGCCAGCAACCTGAGCCGTCGTCGGCTTGAGCACCAAAGTAGACATGCCGCCCTATCTGCTTCTCGCCTATCGCAACGTCGTGCGCCAGCGCCGCCGCTCGCTGTTCGCCGTGCTCGTCGTTGCCTTCGGCGTGGTGGCTCTGTTGCTTGCCACGGGCTTCATAGAATGGAACGTCAGCTTTGGGCGCGAAGCAGCGATCAGATCGCAATTCGGCCACATCCAGGTGGTCCGGCCCGGCTATTTCGATGACGGTCTGGCCGACCCGTTTTCCTATCTCTTGCCGGCCAAGGGCAACCAACTGGCGGCGATCGCGGGCCAAGCCCACGTCCGCATCCTGGCGCCCAGATTGTCGTTCAACGGTCTGATCAGCCTGGGGGACGAGACCATCCCTTTCATCGGCGAAGGCGTCGACCCCGGCAGCGAGCGCTTCTTCGACGAAGCGGTGACGATCACGGCAGGGCGTGGACTCGCGGACAACGACGCTCTGGGCATCATCGTCGGCCAGGGCTTGGCCGCCAACCTGGGTCTGTCGGTCGGCGACGACGTCGTCCTGACGACGGGTACCGCTTCCGGTGGCATGAACGGAACCGATGCCAAGGTTCGCGGCCTGTTTGCGACCATCACCAAGGCCTACGACGATACGGCGCTGCGCGTGCCGCTGGCCCTGGCGCAGAAGCTCAGCCGCACCCAGGGCGTGCACGCCTGGGTCCTGCTGTTGGACGAGACCGAAAACACGCAGGATGTGCTGGCCACCCTGCGCCAGAAATACGCCGGCAGCCTGCTCCAGTTTGTGCCCTGGACCGACCTGGCGGACTTCTACAACAAGACAGCGGCGCTGCTCGCCAAGCAGGTCGACGTCATCAAGATCGTCATCGCCACCATCATCGTCCTCTCCATCTCCAATACCCGCATGATGAGCGTCTTCGAACGCACCGGCGAGATAGGCACGGCTCTGGCGCTGGGCACCGGCCGCGGCGAAATCCTGCGCATGTTCCTGGCCGAAGGATGCCTGCTCGGCGCGCTCGGTAGCGCCGGCGGGGTGGCCTGCGGCTATCTTCTGGCGCGCGGCATTTCCCTGATCGGCATTCCGATGCCTGCGGCGCCGGGCATGGCGCACGGTTTCGTCGCAGAGATTGCCTTCACCGGCGCACTCGCACTCGAGGCGTTCGCGATCGGCTTCACCACCACAGTCTGCGCCGGCGCGTACCCGGCCTGGCGTGCCTCGCGCCTGGCGATCGTCGACGCGCTGCGCCGCAATCGCTAGACGGATCGGCAACGTGCTGAGGCTGGCCTTCCGCAACAATCTGCGCCACTGGCTGCGCACCGCAATGACCCTGGCCGCGGTGGCCTTCGGGGTGGCAGCGCTGATCCTCAGCGCCGGCTTTGTCCAGGATATGCTCTTCCAACTCGGGGAAGCCTTGGTGCACTCGCAAAGCGGGCACATCCAGCTGTTCCGCCGCGGCTATTTCGAGCACGGCACGCGCTCCCCGGAAAGATACGGCGTGGCGCATCCTGAGGCCGTGCAAGCCAGCCTCGCCGCCATGCCGCAGGTGGCGGAGACCATGACCCGGCTGTCCTTTGCCGGCATGCTCAACAACGGCCGCACCGATCTGCCGATCGTCGGTGAAGGCATCGAACCGGACAAGGAGCAACGCCTCGGCACCTATTTGATGCTGCGCGCCGGCAGGCAGCTGCAAGACAGTGACCGCTACGCCGTGCTGGTCGGGGCCGGCGTTGCGCGCAGCCTCAAACTCAAGCCCGGAAGCAGGATCACCCTGCTCGCCAGCACCGCCGCCGGCGCCACCAACAGCCTTGACGGCGAGGTGGTCGGCGTGTTCCAGACCTTTTCCAAGGTCTACGACGCCCACGCCATCAAGATCCCTCTCGTGGCCGCCAAGGAGTTGCTCAACGCCGCGGAGGTCACCAATATCGTCGTGCGCCTGCAGCGCACCGAAGACACACAAGCCGTGGCGCAGGAACTGCGCGAACTGCCCGGCGCCGGCGGACTTGAAATCAAGACCCGGATCGAGCTCAACGAATTCTACGAAAAGACCGTGACCTTCTACCGGCAGCTGTTCGGCGCTCTGGAGGTGATCGTCCTTGTCGTCGTTCTGCTCGGAGTCGCCAATTCGGTGAGCATGAGCGTCTTCGAACGGATCGGCGAGTTCGGCACCCTCATGTCTCTGGGCAACCGGCGGCGCTATGTGTTTCGTTTGATCCTGCTCGAAAACCTGTTGCTGGGCATCGCCGGAGCCGGCATCGGCGTTCTTGTTGGGACGGCCCTGGCCTGGCTGATTTCAGCGATCGGCATCTCGATGCCACCGCCGCCCAACGCCGATGTCGGCTACACGGCGCACATACTCGTCGCCGGCTCTTCGCTGCTGGCGGCGGCCGCGACGGGCATCAGCGCCACGGTCCTGGCCGCGATTCTGCCCGCACGACGGGCAGCGCGGACGCCTGTGGTGGACGCCTTGCGGCAAAACTACTAGGCGTGATGCCACTGCGTTCGACGGGCAACGACCCGTCTCGTGGATCTTCCGGAACCTGCGAGACCCGTCAGCCTGACGACCGCCCCGCTGAGGATGGGCAGATTTCACCGTGGGCAGCCCGGACGGCAACTATCGCACGCCCGGATAGTAGAGCTTGTAGAACCAGGAACAGGCTGTTTCGATCTGCGTCTGTATGCGGGGTGGAATATCGTGCCGCTTGGGTTCGACTATCTGCCCCGACCGCTTGTGCAGGTATTTCATGTGGTAATGGCTGTCGCTCTCCTGGATCCCGAGGGGCAGATGTTCGGGATTGATGGCATGTGGAGACAGACCCAGCCAGGCATAGATGTGCGACATGCATTGCGCCGGTTGTTGCATCAGATCCTCGTAGCGAAGGAAATACAGGCGATCTTGTACCCTCTTCGGCAAATCCGTTACAGCGTGCAATGAAATTAGCGGTGCGCCGATGATCTTGTCCTTGGCGAACAGCATGTCGGCCCGCCCGAAGCGGTCGAAGTCGGCGAGGTGGTCGATGAAATCCACCAGGATGGTACGTTGGTGCTGGGCCTCGATGGAACCGTAGATCTGGCCCAGTTCCCGCAGGCAGACGATCAGCCTGGCCTCGGGTTCGATGTGCAGCAGCATTTCCACGGCGTGTAGCCAGGCGCGGTTCTTGTCGACCACCGCCCGCTTGCCACAATCATGATGCCATCCCCGCAGAAAACCTTGCATCGCAGAAGCCAGGTTAGCGTAAGTCGTTTCGAACGAAACATCGAGTTGTGAGAGGAAGAAGCTGTCATCGCTGACCATGCGCCGGATGCCGAGCAGGGTATTGCACAGCGGCGAACTGTGCCCTTCGCAATGGATTTCCGGATGCTGGGCCAGCAACTGGCAGAGCAGTGTGGAACCGGCCCGCGGTAGGCCGGTTACGCCGATAAATGCCGGATGCATAACAAGCTCATATGTTCTCGCGAATGATCGATCGCGCCATCTAGCACCTTGCTTTCAGCATACCACAACTGCATGGCTCATGGCTGTCAGAGGAGCGGCTGCTTCGTTTCGTGGGCCGCACAGCGCGGTCAAATCCTGCGCAGTGCAGAGAATGCGAGCAAACGCTTGACCATAATGCGATCGTCATGTTATGTTGCCAATGACATAAAGGCAATCCGGCTGAAATGCCGGGGCGCAAAGCTTCCGACCTAAACGTCGTCGCTCGATGATGGCGCAGGGTAGCGGGGCTGCCGGCAGGCGATGTGCCTGTCGTCATTCCCTGCAGTTCTGCCCCTCTTCAGGATCTCGGAACGCTTGGCCGCCAACTCGCTCGCCGAGAAGATGATCTTCTTGGCGCCGGGGAAATAGGGGGTCGCATGAAACGTCACGCGTCGATGAACCGCATCTACCGCCTCGTCTGGAGCCAGGTGCTGGGTGCCTGGGTGGCGGTGGCGGAGACGGCGCGCGGACGCGGCAAGAGTTCGGCCCGTCGCCTCATCGCGGCGGCGCTGCTGACACTGCCCGTCGTCGCGCAAGCGGGTCCCGTCGGCGGACAACTGGTCGCTGGTGTGGGCAGCATCAGCCAGGCCGCTGCCACCACCACGGTCTCGCAGATCAGCCAGAACGCCATCATCAACTGGCAGAGCTTCGGCATCGCCGCCGGCGAGAGCGTGATCTTCCATCAACCCAGCGCAAGTTCGGTCGCCCTGAACCGGGTGATCGGCAATAGCTCCAGCCAGATCTACGGCAGCCTCGCGGCCAACGGTCAAGTGTTCCTGGTAAATCCCAACGGGGTGCTGTTCGGGCCTAGCGCCCGGGTCGATGTCGGCGGTCTGGTGGCCAGCACGCTCAGCATCGGCGACACCGACTTCCTCGCCGGCAAACTGAATTTCGCCAACCCTGGCAACGTCGGCAGCGTCATCAACCAGGGCAGGCTCACCGCCGCGCCCGGTGGCTACATCGCGCTGATCGCGCCGGTAGTGACCAACAGCGGAACGATCACGACCAACAACGGCAGCGCGGCCCTGGCCTCCGGCGACAAGTTGACGCTGGATTTCGACGGCGACAACCTGCTCAAGATCAAGGTCGATGCCGCTGCCGTAAGCGCTCAGGTCATCAATAGCGGTGCCATCGTCGCCGACGGCGGCCGCGTCTCGCTGACCGCCCGCGCTGCCGGCAACCTGCTGGGATCGGTGATCAACAACGCCGGCACCGTCCAGGCGCGCAGCATGGTCGTGCGGAACGGCGAGATCGTGCTCGACGGTGGCACGAACGGTAGCGTCGGCGTGTCGGGGACGCTCGATGTCTCGGGTGACGAGGCCAGGGCCAGAGGCGGCAGCATCGGCGTCTTCGGACAGAACATCGTACTTCAGGGCGCGAGCCTCAATGCATCAGGCCAGACCGGTGGCGGCAGCGTACGCGTCGGCGGCGACTTCCACGGCGCAGCAACGCAGGCGCTGGGCAATCCCGTGGCCAACGCCCAGAGTGTCGCCGTGGACGCGGCGAGCGTCATCAAGGCGGATGCAGGCGTCCAGGGCGATGGCGGCAGGGTGGTGCTCTGGTCTGAGGGCAGCACCCGCTTCGACGGCTCCATCTCGGCGCGCGGCGGCGCGCAGTCAGGCAGCGGCGGCAACGTCGAGACCTCGGGCGCAAGCCTCAAGGTGGGCAGCCAGGCCAGGGTCAACACCCTGGCCGCCAACGGCCTGACCGGCAGTTGGCTGTTGGACCCGGTGGACTTCACGATCGCCGCCAGCGGTGGCGACATCACCGGTGCCGCACTGGGGGCGCTACTGGGCGCCAACAACGTCACTCTGCATACCGCGGCTGGCGTCAACACCGCAACCGACCGCTATGGTACAACCGGCACGGCGGGCAACATCAACGTCAACGACGCTGTCACCTGGGACACCCACACGCTGACCCTGACCGCCAGCAACGATGTGAACATCAACGCCGTGATGACCGCCAACAACGCCGCTCTCGTGCTCACGCCCGCGACCACTAAGGTCAATGTCGGCTTCAATTCGGATGGCAGCTTCAAGGGGCGGGTGGACTTCTTCCTGGCTGATGGCACCACGCCTCGCTCAGGCGCCGGCTTCCTGACCATGAACGGCGTCGGCTACACGGTCATCACCGCCCTGGGCGCTCAAGGCAGCGTCACCGCCCTTGACCTGCAAGGCATGAGCGGCGGCCTCGCCGGCAAGTATGCGCTGGGCGCCAACATCGACGCGACCGCCACCAGCGGCTGGAATGCCCCCTCCGGCTTCCTCCCCGTATCAACCTTCACCGGCAAGTTCGACGGTCTCGGCCACACCATCACCAATCTCTTCATCAACCGTCCGGCGACGGACCTGGTCGGCCTGTTCGGCTTGATCAACGCGGCGACGGTCAGGAATGTCGGTATGGTCGGGGGGACCATCACCGGCAGAGACGGGACAGGCGCGCTGGCAGGCAACGACTTCGAGAGCCCCACCTACAACAACTACGCCACCGGCGCCGTGACCGGACGGTACTCCGTCGGCGGCCTGCTTGGGGAAACAAACTATAACTGCTGCGACCCCATCCACCCCAGCGTCAGCAACTCCCACGCCACCGGGGCCGTGACCGGATCCTATTACGGCGGCGGACTGATTGGATTTGCCAATAGTCCGACTATCAGCAATTCCTACGCCACCGGCAACGTGACCAGTACGGCTGCCTTACATTCTTACTTTGGCGGGCTGCTCGGCTACTCCAATAGCGCCACCGTCAGCAATTCCTATGCCACCGGCAATGTCAGTGCCGCCGGCAATACGAAGGTCGGCGGATTGGTCGGCTATGCTGCGGGGAATGGCCTCTTCACCGACGTCTATGCCACCGGCAGCGTCACGGGCAGCGATTACGTCGGCGGACTGGTCGGCCGGGGTGCCTACGGCAATGCGGTCAATCGGGCCTATGCCAGCGGTGCCGTCAGCGGCAGCTCCTACGTTGGCGGACTCGTTGGACAGAGTGCTACCGGCGCCACGGTCAGCAACAGCTACTGGGACATCGGCGCGAGCGGCCAGGCCGCCAGTCCCGGTGGTGGTACGGGCGTGGGCGCCCTGGGCGTCAGCCCGACCGCGGACATGAAGAAGCTCGCCACCTTCTCCGGTTCCTGGGGCGCAAACGTCTCGGCGACCAGTGGCGGCGCATCGACCTGGCGCATCTATGAGGGCAGCACCGCGCCGCTGTTGCGCAGCTACCTCACACCACTGACGGTGACGGCGAACGATGCCGTCAAAACCTACGACGGGCTCGCCTATTCCGGCGCCGGCGGCGTCAGCTATTCCACCGCGCCCAACGGCAACCTGCTCGGCTCGGTGAGCTACAGCAGCGGCGTCAACGTGGGTTCGAGCGCGATCACGCCGAGCGGCTTGTACTCCAACCAGCAGGGCTACGACGTCAGCTACATCAATGGTACGCTGACCATCAACAAGGCCAACCTGACCCTGAGCGGTGCTCGGGCGTACGACGGCACCACCGTGGTGGCCGGTGCCGTGATTACCGCGAACGGCGTCAATGGCGAGAGCTTCACCGTCACCGGTCTGGGAAACGCGACCAATCTGGCAAGCAAGGACGTACAGATGGGGAGCACGCTTGCCAGCATCACCGGTCTTAGCCTGGGCCCGGACAATGGCGCAGCCTTATCGAGCAACTACAACGGGCTGTCGACTGTTGGCAGTTCTATCACCATCAACAAGGCGCACCTGACGGTGACCGCCAACGATGCCAACCGGCTCTACGGCGCAGCCAATCCGGCGCTCACCACCACGGTGACCGGCTTCGTCAACGGCGAGGGCACGGGCACGGCGGCGGGTTACGGCGGCGCGGGTACGGCAACGACGCTGGCCGACGTCAACACCAACGTCGGCACAGCGACGATCACCGCCGGCGCCGGCACGCTGACGGCGACCAACTACGACTTCACCAACCTGGTCGACGGCACGCTGACCATCAACAAGGCGCACCTGACGGTGACCGCCAACGATGCCAACCGGCTCTACGGCGCAGCCAATCCGGCGCTCACCACCACGGTGACCGGCTTCGTCAATGGACAGGGCACGGGCACTGCAGCCGGTTACGGCGGCGCGGGCACGGCCACGACGCTGGCCGACGTCAACACCAACGTCGGCACGGCGACGATCACCGCCGGTGCCGGCACGCTGACGGCGACCAACTACGACTTCACCAACCTGGTCGACGGCACGCTGACCATCAACAAGGCGCACCTGACGGTGACCGCCAACGATGCGAGCCGGAGCTACGGCGCAGCCAACCCGGCGCTCACCACCACGGTGACCGGCTTCGTCAACGGACAGGGCACGGGCACGGCAGCGGGTTACGGCGGAGCGGGTACAGCCACGACCTTGGCCGACGCCAACACCAACGTCGGCACGGCGACGATCACCGCCGGCGCCGGCACGCTGACGGCGAACAACTACGACTTCCCCACCGTGGTCAATGGCACGTTGACCATCGGCAAGGCGACGGCGACGCTGACCGCGAGCAAGACCTACGATGGCGGTGTCAATTTCACCGGTGGCCAAATCACGGTGAGCGGCGTGAACGGCGAGACGCTTGCACTCAACGGCGCCGGACCGGCCACGGCCAACAGCAAGGACGTGGCCAACAATGCGACCAACTATCTGACGGCGATGGGCGGCATGACGCTGGCCGATGGTACCGGCCTGGCGGCCAACTACCAGCTGCCGTCGCTGGCCGCGCGCAGCGCCAACAACCAGGCCACCATCGTCGCGGCCGGCCTGCATCTGCTCGACTACACCGGGAGCAAGGTCTACGACGGCAGCGCGAGCTTCGCCTTCGGCCAGCTCGCCATCGCACCGTCCAGCATCCTCGGCACAGACGACGTGTCGCTCGCCAGCGGCGCCGCCTCGGTGGCGAGCAAGAACGCCGGCCACTATGCCGCCTTCGTCGCCAACACCCTGGGCCTGGGCGGTGTCGATGCCGGCAATTACAGCGCCGTGGGCGGCGCCGTCTCGGTCGATATCACCGCCAAGCCGGTGACCCTGACCGCCCCGGTGGTGAGCAAGACCTACGACGGGGGGCTCGCGTATACGGCCACTCCGGGCAACCTGGCGGCGTTGGGCGGCGCCCTGGTCGGCGGCGACTCGGTCATCGCGGCGACCATCGCCTACACCAGCAAGAACGCCGGGTCCGGCAACAAGGTCGTGAGTCTGAACGCGGCGACGATCAGCGACGGCAACGGCGGCGCCAACTACACCGTCACCCTCGCCGGCAACGCCACCAGCAGCATCGACAGGGCGCCGCTGACGCTCTTTGCGCAGGCCAACAGCAAGACCTACGACGGCAGCACCAGTGCGACAGCGGTACCGGTCGTGGCCGGCCTGCAACCCGGCGACAGCGTCACCGACCGGGCCGAGACCTACGACAATCCCAACGCCGGCACCGGCAAGACCCTGAGCGTTTCGGCCTACACCGTCAACGACGGCAACGGCGGCGCCAACTACACGGTGAGCGCGGTCAATAACCTGGCCGGAATCATCAACGCGGCGGTGGTCATCCCCTCGATCACCAGCGTCAGCGGCAGCTTCACCGCGGCGAACAAGGTCTATGACGGCACCACCGCCGCGACCATCATCGCCCGCAATCTGGCCGGAGTGATCGGTGGCGACGATGTCCATCTGACCGGCGGCAGCGCCAGCTTCGCCGACAAGAACGTCGGCCAGGCCAAGCTCGTCACCGCCACCGGCCTGTATCTGACCGGTGCTGCTGCCGGCAACTACACCGCCAACAGCACCGCCACCACCACCGCCGACATCACCGCCCGGCCGCTGACGGTGACCGCCATCGCCGCCAACAAGGTCTATGACGCGACCACCACGGCCAGCGTCGCCCTGCACGACAATCGCGTCGCCGGTGATGCGCTCAGCACCAGCTACGCCGCCGCCAACTTCAACAGCAAGGATGTCGGCACGGGCAAGACCGTGACGGTCAGCGGCATCGGCGTGACCGGACTCGATGCGATCAACTATCGACTGCTCTCCAACAGCGCCGCCACCACCGCCGACATCACCGCGGCGAGCCTTGCCGCCAGCCTCGGCGTCGGCATCTCTGCGGCAAACAAGGTCTACGACGGCACCACCGCCGCCACCATCACCAACCGCACCCTGACGGGCGTGCTCGGTGCCGACGACGTTCATCTGGCCGGCGGCACGGCGAATTTCGCCGACAAGAACGTCGGGCAGGCCAAGCTCGTCACCGCCACCGGCCTCTATCTGATCGGCAGCGCCGCGGCCAACTACACCGCCGCTTCCACGGCCACCACCACCGCCAGCATCAGCGCCAAACCGCTGACCCCATCGGCCAGCACCGCCAGCAAGGTCTACGACGCCACCACCGCCGCCACCATTACCAACCGCACCCTCGTCGGCGTCATCGGGGCCGATGACGTCACTCTCGCCGGTGGCACGGCCAGCTTCGCCGACAAGAACGTCGGGGTGGGTAAGCTCGTCACCGCCACCGGCCTCTATCTGACCGGCAGTTCGGCCGGCAACTACACCGCCGCGTCCACGGCCACCACCACGGCCACCATCAGCGCCAAGCCGCTCACCCTGACCGCCAGCGCCGCCAACAAGGTCTACGACGCCACCACCGCCGCCACCCTCACCGCTCGCACTCTGACCGGCGTCATCGGGGCCGACGACGTCTCTCTCGCGGGTGGCACGGCGAGCTTCGCCGACAAGAATGTGGGGACTGCCAAGCTCGTCACCGCCACCGGGCTTTACCTCACCGGCACCGCCGCCGGCAACTACACGGCCGCGTCCACCACCACCACCAGCGCCGACGTCAGCGCCAAGCCGCTGACGCTGACCACCAGTGTCGCCAGCAAGGTCTACGACGGCAGCACCGCCGCCAACCTCACCGATCGCAGCCTCGCCGGCGTCATCGGCAACGACGACGTCACTCTGGCCGGTGGCACGGCCAGCTTCGCCGACAAGAATGTCGGGCAGGCCAAGCTCGTCACCGCCACCGGCCTCTATCTGACCGGAAGCGCCGCCGGCAACTACACCGCCGCGTCCACGGCCACCACCAGCGCCGACATCACCGCGCGCGCCCTCACCGTCGTCGCCACCGGCGTAAACAAGACCTACGACCGCACCACCGCCGCGACGGTCAGTCTCGCCGACGACCGTATCTATGGCGATGCGCTGGCCACAAACTACGGCGCCGCCACCTTCGACAACAAGAACGTCGGCCAGGCCAAGACCGTCACCGTCAGCGGCATCGGCATCAGCGGCCTCGATGCGATCAACTATCGCCTCGTCTCCTCCACCGCCACCACCACCGCCGACATCAGCGCTGCCGCGGTCCTCGCCAGCCTCAGCGCCGGCGTCGCCGCCGACAGCAAGGTCTACGACGGCACCACCGCCGCCACCATTACCGCTCGCACCCTGGCCGGCGTCATCGCTGACGACGAGGTTCAACTCGTCGGGGGCACCGCCGCCTTCGCCGACAAAAACGTGGGAACGGCCAAGCTCGTCACCGCCACCGGCCTCTATCTGACCGGCGCCGCCGCCATGAACTACACGGCCAACAGCACGGCTACCACCACCGCCGACATCACCGCGCGGCCGCTCACCGTCGCCGCCACCGCTTCAAGCAAGGTCTATGACGGGACCACCGCCGCCAGCGTCAGCCTCGCCGACAACCGCTTGAGCGGCGACCTCGTCAACACCAGCTACGCCGCTGCCAGCTTCGACAATCCCAACGTCGGCACCGCCAAGCCGGTCACCGCCAGCGGCATCGTTCTCAGCGGGCCCGACGCGCGCAACTATCAGCTGCAGGCCAGCGCCGCCTCCAGCGCTGCCGACGTCACGGCGCGGCCGCTCACCATCACCGCCCAGGACCAGACCAAGGTCTATGGCGATGCCGATCCGACCCTCACCTATCTCACCGGCGGCATGGGCCTCATCGCCACCGACCACCTGACCGGCGCCCTCTCCAGCGCCCCCGGCGAATCGGTGGCCGCCTACGCCATCGACCAGGGTTCGCTCTCCGCCGGGCCCAACTACGCCATCGCCTTTAGGGGCGCCACCCTCGCCATCACCCCGGCGCAGCTGCTCTATCTCGCCGACCCCGCCACCCGCAGCGCCGGCCAGGCCAATCCGCTCTTCTCCGGCGCCGTCACCGGCTTCAAGTTCAACGACAGCCTGGCCAACGCCACCAGCGGCGCCCTCCTCTTCACCAGCCCCGCCACCGCCGCCAGTCCCGTCGGCTCCTACCCCATCGAAGGCCACGGCCTCACCGCCCGCAACTATCTCTTCGCCCAGGCATCGACCAACGCCACGGCGCTCACCGTCGCTGCCGCCCCCGCCGCCACGGTCCTGCCGCCGCCAAGCGACCCGCCAGCCGCACCACTGCTCGCGGCCACCGCCACCGACCCCTCCCTGCTCGAGCGCCTCCTCGATCCCCTCGTCCCCTGCAAGAGCACCATGGTCGCCAACGCCGACGGTGGCTTCTCCATCGTCGCTGTTTGCAGCGATTGAGGGACTCTTGCGATTTCGGCTCGACTCCTGCATGATTGCATTACAAATGTGATGCACGAGGGCAATCCATGAAGACCTCCGCCATTCCCGCCGTTCGCGTTTCACCGGAACTTCGCCAGGCGGCCGAAGACCTGCTGCAGGCCGGCGAGACCCTATCCGCCTTCGTCGAGGAAGCCATCAGACGCAACATCGAGTTCCGCCAAGCGCAGCACGCCTTCATCGCCCGCGGACTTGCCTCGGGCGAACGGGCAAGGAGGTCGGGCAAGTACGTTTCTGCGGCCAAGGTCTTGGGCAAGCTCTCCCGGCGCATCGAGAAGGCGCGCCGCGCAGGCAGCCTTGGCGCATGACCCGCTTCCGGGTCCGCTTCACGCCGGACGCGGAAGAGGATCTGCTGCAATTGTTCGACTTCCTGGTGCAACGGGACATTGCCGCCGCTGAACGCGCCGAGGCGGCGATTGCCAAGGCGATCGAATTGCTTGGGATCTTTCCCTTTTCTTGCCGCAAAGCCCGCGGTGGTGCCAACAATCCGTTCTTGCGCGAACTGATCATTCCCTTCGGTGGCTCCGGCTACGTGGCGCTATTCGAGATCGAGGACCAGCGCACCGTGACCATCCTCGCCATTCGCCACCAACGGGAAGAGGATTACCACTGACGCTTCAGGGCAGCAACAATCACGCCACCGGCAGAGGTTCAGCCGTAGCGCCGTTGCGACCATTCGCGCAGGGCGAAGGCGAGCAGGTTCAAGGCCAGCACCAGCACGATCAGGATCGCGCCCAGCGCCAGGGCCAGCGGCAGGTCGCCCTTGCTCGTCTCCAGGGCGATGGTGGTGGTCATGACGCGGGTCACCCCGTCGATGTTGCCGCCGACGATCATCACCGCGCCGACCTCGGAGATGGCGCGACCGAAGCCGGCCAGCAACACCGTCGCCAGCGAGTGGCGGGTATCCCAGAGCAAGATGGCCACCGCCTGGGCGTTGCTCGCGCCCAAGGAGCCCAGCTGCTCGCGGTATTCGTGCCAGGCATCCTCGACGACTTGGCGCGTCAGCGCCGCAAGCAGCGGCGCCACCAGCACGGCCTGGGCGATGACCATCGCGCTCGGCGTGAACAGCAGTCCGAACGGGCCCAGCGGCCCGGCGCGCGACAGTAGCAGATAGACCAGCAGGCCCACCACCACCGCCGGCAGACCCATGAAGCCGTTGACCACCACGGACAGCGCTCGCTGCCCGCGAAAGCTGCCCACGGCCAGCAGAGCGCCCGCCGGCAGGGCCAGCAGCGCCGCGAACAGCACAGCCGTGATGCTGACCTCGAGGCTCAGGGCGACGATAAATAACAGCCTGGCGTCGAAGGAGGCGAGCAGATCGAGCGCGGCGGCGAGACTTGTCATGGCCGCAACTATAGCGGATCGGGGTTCCGGCGAGCGCTGCAGGACGGGGCGGCGGCGCTGACGCTGCGGTAGAATGCGCGCTTTCACCAGCCGCGCCGCAGCCATCATGAAGCACACCGTCGACGACGTACGCATCCGCGAGATCAAGGAGCTGGCGCCGCCGGGCCACATCCTGCGCGAGTTCCCGGCCAGCGACGCGGGAGCCGCCACCACCTACGAGGCGCGCCAGGCGATCCACCGCATCCTCCACGGCGCCGACCAGCGCCTGCTGGTGGTGGTCGGCCCCTGCTCGATCCACGATCACGACGCGGCGATCGAGTACGCGCGGCGCCTGCAAGCGGAAAACCAACGCTTCGCGCAAGATCTGCTGATCGTGATGCGCGTCTATTTCGAAAAGCCGCGCACCACGGTCGGCTGGAAGGGGCTGATCAACGACCCGCATCTCGACGGCAGTTTCCGCATCAACGACGGCCTGCGCCTGGCGCGCCGGCTGCTCTATGAGATCAACGAACTGGGCCTGCCCTGCGCCACCGAGTTCCTCGACAGCATCATTCCACAGTACACGGCCGACCTGATCGCCTGGGGCGCCATCGGCGCTCGCACCACCGAGTCGCAGGTGCATCGGGAGCTGGCCTCGGGCCTGTCCTGCCCGGTCGGCTTCAAGAACGGCACCGACGGCAACGTCAAGATCGCCGTCGACGCGATTCGCGCCGCCGCCGTGCCCCACCACTTTCTCTCGGTGACCAAGGCCG
>JAHFRE010000229.1 GCA_023258955.1 Sterolibacterium sp. | reverse complement strand
GAATTCTGGGCGCACCGCAAGCAGATGTTCGAACGCAAGATCGAGGAAGTGCTGAAGAACAGGGTATCTGAATACGATTGCGTCATCCCGGTCAGCGGCGGCAAGGACAGTTACTACCAGACCCACATCATGGTCGCGGAGTACGGCTTGAAGCCCTTGCTGGTCACCTATCACGGCAACAACTATCTTCCCGAAGGCAACTACAACCGCGACCGCATGCGGGAGGTCTTTGATGCCGATCACCTGGTGATGGGGCCGAGCGTGCAGGCGCTGAAGAAGCTCAATCGATTGTGTTTTCGCAAGATGGGTGACATGAACTGGCACGCCCATTGCGGCATCATGACCTACCCGATACAGATCGCGACGAGATTCAAGATTCCGCTGATGATCTGGGGCGAGATCGCCTGGGACATATCGGGCATGTTCGAACCCGATGACTTCGTCGAATTTAGCGCCAGGGTGCGTCATGAGCACAACCTGCGCGGCTTCGAATGGTACGACATGTTGAACGACGCCGAGGAGCCGCTCGGCGAGCGCGACTTGGCCTGGGCAAAATATCCTGCCGACGACGAGATATTGAAAGCCGGCGTGCGCGGGCTGTATATCGGCAATTTCTTCAAATGGGATCCGAACCAGCACACCCAATTGATGAAAGATCTATATGGCTGGAAAGCCGCGGCAAGGCCGTTCCAGCGCACCTTTCGCACCGCCTCGAATCTCGATGACCGCTACGAGAACGGCGTCCACGACCTGCTGAAGTTCATCAAATTCGGTTACGGCCGCGGCTCCGACCATAGCGCGAAAGACATCCGCACCGGCTACATGACGCGCGATGAAGGCATCGAAATGGTCAGAAAGTACGATCACGTGGTGTCCGACGACCTGCAATTCTGGCTGGACTATGTCGCCATGTCGGAAGAGGAGTTCTGGACTACCGCTGACCGCTTTCGCGATCCGCGCGTCTGGTGGATAGAGAATGGCCAGTGGGTCAAGGACAACATCTGGGGCGGCTCGTCAGCTTACGGTCCGGTGCATCTGCCCCTGCAGGCGCAGGCAAAATACAAGCGCGGTTGAGTCGCAAGACCGGCGCCGCGACAGTCAACTCGCACTCGCCATGAGGTCACAGTAGGGGATCGCTTGTGCATGAATGAAAAACTGCTCACCATCGGCATTCCTGCCTATAACCGGCGCCAGGCGCTCGGGAACGTGCTGAACGACATGCTGGGCAACGGCCTCGGCGAGTTGCCGGATGTCGAGATCCTGGTCATCGACGATGATTCAGCCGACGGCACATTCGAGGCCATCCGTCCCCTCAACGGCGTGGGCAACCTGAGAATTCTGAAGAACGAGCAGCGAGCAGGCTTCGCTGGGAATTTCGGCCGGCTGATCGAAAACTGCAGCAGCGAGTACCTGCTCTACTCCTGCGATGATGATTTTGTGCTGAAAGAGGGCGTGCTTGCATTGCTCGACTACCTGAAGGCGGAGTCGTCGCCGCCAGCCCTCATCTCAAGCCTGTTCTATGATGACGGCGCCGTATACCGGGGCAATCCCAATGAGGTCCGGGACATAGGCCTTCACGAGTACCGGGATTGCTGCAACCATCTGCCTGGAATCGTCATCAACGCGCGGCTCGCCAAAGCGGTCTGGAGCAGATTGGCGCGGCATCTATTGGATCGGAGGAACGCCTATCCGCAATGTTGTCTGGCGTTGGTGTTCCTGCTGTTCGGGTATCGCTGCATCTACCTTCCGGTCGAATTGGTGCGCACCGGCTACGCTTTGGAATCGGGCATTACCGGCTATGCTACGGTCGGTGAAAGATGGAAGCAGTTCCTGTTCTTCTGCGAATTTCTGACCGATCTGCAATCGAGAATCGACGACGCCCGCATTGGCGCGATCGTCCGCGAGCTGCTGGAATCGCACAAACTGTCGCTGTTTCGAACCCTGGGGAACGGCGTCAGCAACGAGCAACCGGAATTGGCGCGCTACTATTTGCAAGGCGCGCTCGATCATTTCAAAACGACGTGATGGCGTCGACGTGGCGGAAGCGGGCGGCGCTGCAGCGGGTCGCCAGGTTGCTCGGCGCTATGCGTCCGCCTTTGCCTTCCTGATGTAGGTCATCAGCTTGTGGGCGTTCCACTCCTGTTTGAGCAGATCGAAATTGCCGGTGAATCCATACATCGCCGCAGACAAACCGGGCTTGCAGAAGTACTCCGGAAAAGTCTGCTCGGTGATGATGTTCACATGGGTCGGGTCCTGCCAGGCCTGGGCATGTGGGAAGGCCGGCGTCACCGAAAGAAATATTCCGCCCGGCTTCAACACCCGGTAGACCTCGTTCATCAGGCGGACGAAGGGGAAGCGCGTTCCGTCTATCCACAACACCCTCGGGATATGTTCGATGAAGTCGATGGCGGTTACATAATTGAACAAGTCGCTGTCGAACGGGATGGGGTCGACAAAAAGATCAGCCGTTCTCATCGTCGGGTTCGACGAGGAACGGATGTCTACCCCATAACAAACGACGGCAGAGAAGGGATTTTGCGGCACGGTTCCGCAACCCAAATCCAGGCTGGTGACGATGTCTTCGCTGCGCGCCGTGTCGCCAACGCTACCGCCGGTCAAACCGCCGTTGCTCACATCAATACTCGCAAGGTGTGGGAATCGCGGAACGAATTGACATAGTTCGCGAATTGCCCGAGACGGAAGATGCGCAAGTTCTCCGGATCGGCAACCAGGCTATCGAGGCTGAATAGAATTTGCTCGACGGTGCCGCGCGGGATTATCGCCGTATTGGCAATGACCGCCTCGTACTTCGCCAAGGGTTCCGGCGTCGGATTCAATATGGGCACGGAATTTCTCAGGAACTCGAGCGCGGCCGTCGTCGGCGCGTCGTACATCAGACACAGGTCCTGACCCGCCACGAAACTGCTCAGCGGCATATACATGACCTCGCGCAAGGTGCTGGCCGCGATTCCCGTCGCCTCCGCCAACATGGAGATTAGGGTGAAACCGTGGCGGCCGCGAACCACCAACTCGATGTCGCGCTTGCGGCACCACTCCACGATCAGCCGAACACCCGCCATATACGGCTTGTGCGCCGAATTGAGAACACCGTTGAGGGAAATGCTGTTGAGCAGCAGGCCAATTCGTTTGATCGGTCCGGGCAAGCCTGTGGCGCCGCTCATGTGCTCAGGGAAGGCGATCTTGTGACAGATCACCCTCTGCCCGTCAGCGTCGTTGATCTGGTCGCCTTGCATTGGATGGGTTAGGCAGTGGACGGCGGTGCGGCTGAACTGGATGTCAGCCGTTGTCTTGGAGTGCGGGAAGAGCAGCACCGGAATCTTCGCCACTTCGGCGTAGGCTGTCAGCGGACCGTGGAAGCCGGCATCGTGATCGGTCAGCATCATCTTGCGGGGCTTGCGCTCAGCGAAGAAGTCGTGCAGAAGAAAGTAGGTGAGGAGCTGGCTCCGGTACAGGCTGACCAAATGCCGTATTTGCCGCTGGCGATAGGAGTCCGTGCTGATGTAGGGCGCCAGCAGGTCGCCGATCCTGGCTGTGAGGCGTGTGGTCATGGTCGCCAACGCAGCCTGCAGCGCTGGCGGTAGCCTCGGTATCACCGACTCGCACCTGACCAGACAGACGTCCTTGTCTGCCGGCAGCGACACGTCCCAATACTTGGGGCGCAAATTGATCACCGACTTGCCCGAAGCGGCGAGTTCGCTCTGCAGAAAGCTCTCATCGTGCAGGCAGGTGGGGAGGTGTACGAGGATGTCCCAAGTTTCCGGGGCGTCGTCGTCGAACTTGATCAGCATCGGCAGCACATCGCTCTCATCGGCCCGTTCTTCATAGCTGATGGCCTTGAAGGCGATACCTTTCGCCTGGAATACCTCGAGCATGGCGATCGAAGGAACGAACGAAGGCCAGAAGAACAGCGACGGATTGTCGTTGACGAAGATCGTCGGCATCGTCGTGCCGAGTATCCTGGCGGCGTTGCTGGCAAGGTAGGCTGCCAGCGCCCGGTACCAATGGTTGGCGTTGAAGAAGAAGTAGAAGACCAAGTGTTGCCAAGCGAAATTCGACACTCCCGGCAGGAATTCGGCGATCGCCGCGAATAGCTCCCGCTCCACGGCCAGAGACAGTTCCCGGCTATCGTTGTGCAGGTCGGGAAACGCCGGGCAATCTTCAAAATCGACGTACTCGACGTTCTCCAACCCGCTGTCTTGCATCAGATCGAGCAGCACGGGGTCGAAGGTTATCGCCCTGTAGTTGTCCAATCCCCCGGCTGTCAATACTGCCGGTGGGATGTCCAGCTCGCAGAGAATGATCAGTGTGTGTTCCATCAAACGGTCTGTCGGTCGTGGCCGTCTAGCGCTTCAACACCAGGCCCTGCCCGGTCGGCAAGGGAAATATCTTGTACTGCCTCTGTTCCAGCCAGGCATCCTCGGCAGCCTTCTGATCGCGAAAATTGCCCGAGCGTTCGTGGTCTTCAATGATGATGATGCCACCGGCCACCACCCGCTCGAAGAGATGGTCGAGGATGGCGATCTCTCCCTCCACGTTGTTCAAGTCAAGGTGCAGGTAGCAGATACGCGCGGGGGCATTGCCGATCAGCGATTGAGGCAGGAAGCCCTTGACCAGGCGTACTTGATCGTAGCCCTCGAAGCGGCGCTGGACTTCCGCGAAGACGCCGACCTGCTGGCCGTCGAAAGCCTTGCCCATGGCGGGATCGTCGTCAAACGTGTCGTAGCCCCAGAAGCCCTTGCTGAAACTATCCTTGCCAAAATAGTCGATCACGGTCTTGATTCCCGAACCGCGATAGACGCCGCACTCGACAAAATCGCCGGCCAGCTGCGAACAGTGGTAAGCAGCGCAAGCCAGGATGAATCGGCGCCAGACGATCGACCTGTCCACATCGCTCTGGATGTTGCGCTCCCAGGCGGCGACGAAGCCCTTGTCCTCGAACATCGAGTTGCTCTTGCCCCAACTGATCAGGTTGTCGCCCAGGTACTGGCCGGGCACAGTCAGCGTCAGCGCTTCGTCGATCAATTGGTAAAAGCGCGATGGATTCGCGAGCCCCCAGACCGCCGGAGACCTGTAGTTTTGCAGTTGGGGAGGGGCCGCCGCGCGCGCGAGCGGCGGCAGACGCATGGGCAGGTCATCTGGCGGCCGGTGGGTAGCAGCGCCGGGCGCGATCGACTTGAGGAGCGCCTCGAGATCCCTGACGAAACCCGGACTGTCGAACAAACGGCAGGTGTCGCGGTTGGTCTTCAGCTGGCGCTTCATGCCCTCGATCCGGCCGCGGTCGTGGGCCAGGCTGACCGCCTTCTCCTCGTAGGCTGCCAGGCTGTCTGTGATCAACTCCGGTAGATCGACGGCCAGCAGCAGGCTTCCGGCCATCCGCGAGGCGAAGGTTCTGCCCGAGCAGGTGAGCAGCGGCAGGCCCGCCCACAGCGCGTCGCTGGCCGTGGTGCCGGCGTTGAAGGGGAAGGTGTCCAAGAACAAATCCGCCGCCTGGTACCGCGCCAGGTACTCGGCCGGTCCGACCCGCTGGGCGAACAGGACTCTCGCGCTGTCGATTCCCTGTTGCTCGGCCTGGCGCAACAGATTCTGTTGCGCCCAGGGATTATCGGCGACGAGCCACAGCACGCTGTCGGGAACCCGCCTGAGGATGCGCATCCAGACCGCAAACATCTCTTCCGAGAACTTGTAGTTGCCGTTGAAGGAGCAGAAGACAAAGCCAGCCTCAGGCAGACCGCAACTCGTACGCGTCGGCTGTGGACCGACCTCGCGCTGCCTGTCGTTGATCTGGAAACAGTGCGGCATGCGCAGCGGCTTTTCCGTGAAATAGGGCTCCAGCTCAGGCGGTAGCACATAGCTGTCGGCCAGGACGTAGTCGACCTCGGGCAGGGCAGCGGGTCCCGGAAAGCCGAGATAGGAAATCTGCACCGGTGCCGGTCGATAGGACAGTATG
>JAHFRE010000228.1 GCA_023258955.1 Sterolibacterium sp. | reverse complement strand
TTGAAGAACTTGTAGGCGGCGCTCAGGTAGTAGCCGATGTTGCCCCAGGTGTGGTGCGAGCCGTGGTTGGCCATGATCGCGCCCTGGCCGTAGTCGCGCTTGACCCGCTTGATCTCGCTGGCGACGATGTCGAGCGCCTCGTCCCAGCTGATGCGCACGTAGCCGGAGATGCCGCGGTTCTGGCAGTTGCGCTCGCCGTTGGGATCGAAGTCCACCCGCTTCATCGGATAGAGCAGGCGATCGGGCGAATAGATGGTCGACTTCTGGCAGATCGTGTGCGAGGCCATCGAGGTCTGCCGCGGCGGCGTATAGCGCTTGCCGCGCGCCTCGATCGACCAGGTCGGCGCGTCGCTGTCGTCGAACTCGATCGGCGTCAGGCGGATCACCTTGTCGTCCTTGACATAGACGAAGGCCGGGCCGCCGTTGGTGTTGGTGACGAAGCGCTTGACCCCGTTGCCGACCTCGGTCCCGTACTGCCAATGCAGGGTCGGAATCATGTTCAAGGTCTGGGTGAACCAGACGACCAATTCGTCGGGGCCTTCGGCCTTGAGCTGAAAGCCCTTGATCGCCTCGACCCGTTCGATCTGGTCGACGTTCAGGCTGAACAGCTTCATGCCCAAGGCGGCGCTGGCGACGGTGATCTTGATATCGGCGGCATCGAGCCAGCCGCTGGCCGAGCTGACCCGGCCGTTGCGGAACGTATAATGGCGCGCCACGGCCTTGTCGGCGGTGCACATCTGGACACTGAAGTCGCGCTCGCCAAGACGCTTCCGAAACACCTCGTGGCGCATCGCCATCAGGCGCATCACGTGCGGAAGCGCGAGCAGCAGCGCCGAGAATTTGATTTCAGCTAAAGCCATATCGTCATCCTTCTAGAATCCCGTTTGCGGCAAGCGCGTTGCGCCCGGGTGTTTTCACGAGTGGATGAGAGTCTAGCGATGCCAGCGATCGAGCGGTGATTCCAACTTGGTCGATATTGATCGATATTGGTGATCAAATAGGCAAATGACGCCTGCCGATGCTATGTTCCTCGACTTGGACGTTTGCGCATTCACGCGAAGGACGAACGAATGAAGCTCGGTCCGAAGCCGCTGTGGCTGATCTTGCTGCTTCTGCTGGTGCTGGCGGCAGCGCTCTGGCCTGGCGACGCAGACCATCCGGGCCAACGGCGCGATGGCCCAGCCCAGGCCGCTCGGCCCCCAACCTCGGACGCGCCGGCGCCGGCCCTGTCACCCGCGGTGAGCAGCTTCGGCGCCGGCGCCGCTGTTCCGGCCAACGATTTTTCCCCGCCCCCGGGCGCCATGGTGTACCGACCGTCAGCGGCTTCCCCCTTCGCCCCGACACCGGCTGTTTCCGCTGCTGCAGCGGCGAGCGGCGGCGCCACGGCGCTGCCGGCATACGCCCCACCACAGCTCGGCGCGGCCAGCGGCGGGCCGGCTCAGCCACGGCCGGCCACCGCCGCGCCGGCTGGACCGCCGACATCGGTTCCGCCATCGTCTTCCGCCTCCGCCCCGCCGGCTGCGCCGCCCGCCTCAGGGCAAACGCCAACGCCGGGCACGACGACCGAATTCGAACCGCCCCCAGGGGTGGGATCACCGCGCGGCGGCCAGTGAGCCGCTGAGCAGTTCATGCGTGGGTCGACCCTGCCGCAACGCTGGTTTCCTCTATGCACCTGCTTGTTCCTGGCGCTGGGCTTAGCCCATGGAATGGCGCAGGCCCAGTTCGCCCTCCGGCTGACCGACCGCGCGCTGGCCGGTGGCCCGGCCGATGTCGCGCGCGTCATCGTCAAGTTTCGCCCCGGTTCGACGCTGGCGCGCAAGCACGCGCTGACGCCCGCGGCCAGCCTGGGCGAGGTCGGCCGCAACGTCACGGCGCGCGCCGACGCCCTCGGCGCGAGGCTGGGCTTGGCGCTGCATTCCGGTCGGGCGCTGAGCGAGCATGCCCAGGTCGTCCACGCGCGCGGGATCTCCAGCGCTGCGCTGGCGGCGTTTCTCGGCGCCCAAGCCGACGTCGAATATGCCGTCGTCGACCAGCGACGAACCCACCTCGCGTTGCCCAACGATCCGCTGTACTTGCAGGGTCCCGCGATCAGCGGCAGCAGCGGTGGTCCTGACGTCGGCCAATGGTATTTGCGCGCGCCCACGGCGGCGCTGGCCTCGAGCATCAACCTGCCCGGCGCCTGGGACCGAACCCTAGGCAGCGCCAGCATCGTCGTTGCCGTGGTCGATACCGGCATCCGGCCGGAGCACCCCGATCTTGCCGGTCGCCTGCTCGCCGGCTACGATTTTGTCAGCAATAGGTTCCGCGCCAACGATGCCGATGGCCGTGATGCCGATGCGACCGATCCGGGGGACTGGGTGACGGCCGCCGAGGCCGGCGATGCGGCGGGCCCGTTCTACCAGTGCAGCACCAGAAACAGTTCCTGGCACGGAACGCAGACGGCGAGCCTGATCGGGGCCGCGACCAACAACGGCATCGGCATGGCGGGCATCGCGCCAGGGGTATGGCTGCTGCCGGTGCGGGTGCTGGGCAAATGCGGTGGCTTCGACTCCGACATCATCGCCGCCATGAAGTGGGCGGCCGGCCTGGCGGTCCCCGGCGTGCCGGCCAACCTCAATCCGGCGCGGGTGATCAATCTGAGTCTGGGCGCCAGCGGATCCTGTCCCCAAAGCTACGTCGACGCGCTCAGCAGCATAGGCAACCAGCAACTACCCGCCGTGATCGTGGTGGCCGCCGGCAACAGCTCGGGACACAACGTCAATTCGCCAGCCAACTGTCCCGGTGTCATCGCCGTCGCCGGTTTGCGGCACCTCGGCACCAAGGTCGGCTTTTCCGATCTCGGCCCCGAGATCAGCATCAGCGCGCCGGGGGGAAACTGTGTCAACACCGCCACCGGCTCACCCTGCCTCTACCCGATACTCGCTGCCACCAACAGCGGTACCACGACAGCGGCGGACTCCACCTACACCGACAGCTTCGACGCTGGCCTCGGTACGAGTTTCTCGGCACCGCTCGTCGCCGGCACGGTGGCCTTGATGCTCTCTGTGCAAGCCTCGCTGACACCGACCCAAGTCAAAGCCGCCTTGCTACGGTCGGCCCGCCCTTTTCCAACGAGCGGCGCCGACGCAGCGGTTCAAGCCTGCCACCCGCCCGACGGCAGCGATCAGCTCGAATGCTACTGCACGACGGCGCTCTGCGGCGCCGGTATGCTCGATGCCGCCGCCGCTGTCACCACGGTGCTGCCGACAGCCGGCACCCTCGCCCTGTCCGTGTCCAAACTGGGCACGGGCAGCGGCACGGTCACCAGCACGCCGCCGGGCGTCAACTGCGGGCCGACCTGCAGCACCGCCCTCGCCAGCGGCAGCAGCGTGACGTTGAACGCGAGCGCCGGCAACGGCAGCGTCTTTTCCGGTTGGGGCGGCGACTGCGCCGGATTGAACAATTGCGTGTTGAGCATGGCGCAGGCGCGCAACGCGACCGCGAACTTTGCCAGCCGGGTGCTCGATCTTGCTCCCGGCTGGAACCTTGCCGGCAACGGTGTCGAAGCGCCGATCACGGTCGCCGACAACTTCAGTGACCCCGCCAGAGTGCTGGCCGTCTGGAAGTGGGTCGCCGCGGGAACAATGCCGGGCATCAGCTATCCGACCTGGGCGTATTACGCACCGGCGCAGAGCGATTTCGGCAGGAGCTACGCGGCCAGCAAGGGCTACGAGTTTCTGACGACCATCGCTGCCGGTGAAGGCTTCTGGCTCAACGCCAAGGTCAGCTTTGCGCTCACTCTGCCTTCTGCCCCGGCGGTGGCTTCGTCCAGCTTCGTTCCGGCGCTCACCGCGCCCGCCGCGGCGGGCGGGACCCGTGCCCTGACCCATGGCTGGCGCATGATTGCAACCGGTGACAGCGTCAGCCCGGCCCAATTCGACGCGGCCATCGCCACCGTGCCATCGACCACGCCGAGTGCGGGGCAGGTGCAAACGAATCTGACGACCCTGTGGGCTTGGGATGCAACCCAGCAGCGCTGGTATTACTGGTCTCCTGCCCTGGTAAACAGCGGCAGCCTCGCCGCCTACCTCAGCAGCAAGGCTTACCTCGACTTCGCCAACCTGCCCAACACGCCGGCGGGTGCGCTACCGCCTACTCGCGGTCTTTGGATCAATATGCCCTAGTGGCGGTGAAAGCCGCACCTGCAGCTCGGGCTGGCGGCCGGGCACCGCTCGCCCCTGCTGCCTACACCGCGTTGGCACATCACAGGGCGACGCTCATGGCGTCGTAGTTGAACAGCCAATCGTAGCGTTCCCCGATCGCCGTCTGCTGCCACTGGTCGGCAACGAAACGGTCGGCCTGTTGCGGATTCGCCAGCGCCGGATGATGAAAGCGCGAAGTGTTGTCGGCGGCCCCCCTCACCATGCGGTAAGCACGGTCTATGCGCAGCGCTTCATAGCGGGCCAGAGCGCCGGCAACGTCCCTGCCGTAGCTTTCGCAGCAGCGCCCGAGCACCACCGCGTCTTCCAGGGTGAACACCGCGCCCTGCGCCAGAAACGGCAGGGTCGCGTGGCAGGCGTCGCCAAGCAAGCCGACCCGCCCGCGCGTCCAGTGCTCGAGAAAATCCCTGCCGCACAGCGCCCACTTGAGCATCGACGGCGCTTTGTTGATCATCGCGTGGATGTCCTCGTGCCAGCCTTGGAAGGCGACGCAGCAGGCTTCGCTGGAGCTCGGCGCGTTCCACGGCGGGGCGTCCCAGGTGTTGCCCTCCAGCGTGCCGACGAAATTCATCAGCGCGCCGCCCTTGAGCGGGTAATGCACGACGTGTCCACCCGGGCCGATCCAGTTGGTCGCGACCTTGCGCGCCATGTGCGCCGGCAACAGGTCCATCGGAATCAGGGCGCGCCAGGCCACCATGCCCGAGAACCTGAGCTGGTCGGCACCGAACACGGCGCCGCGTATCCGCGAGTGCACGCCGTCGGCGCCGATCAACGCATCGCCGACGATGGCTTGGCCGCCGTCCAACTGCAGCGTCACCTGTCGCTCGGTCTGGCTGACGCCCACGCAGCGGGCGCCCAGGTGGATCGCGTCGGGCTTGATGCGCCGCACCGCGTCGGCCAGGACCTGCAGCAGGTTGGGGCGATAGACGGTCAGGTAGGGATAGCCGTAGCGCTTGATCGCTTCCTTGCCCAGATCGAACAGCTTCCAGGTCTTGCCGCTGTTCCACAGGCGAATTTCCTTTGACTCCGCCTCCGTCGACATGCCTTTCAAGCGCTCGAACACGCCGAGGGCGTCTAGGGCACGGTTGCCGTTGGGGCTGATCTGGATGCCCGCCCCCACCTCCCGCAGTTCGACCGCCTGCTCGTAGATCTCGACATCGAAACCGCGCTGCAACAGCGCCAGACCGCTGGCCAGACCACCGATGCCACCGCCGCCGATCAACACCTTCAACTTGTCCATTTCAGGCTTCCTTGTAGAAACCCAGTTTGCGCAGGGTCGGTTCGTCGTTGACTTCGAAGATCAGGGCGTCCTCGTCGGCAACGAGTTCGTAAGGGGTCCACGACGGCACGGCCAGCACATCGCCCCGCTGCCACGTCGCTTCGAGGCCGCCGAGATGGGCCACGCCGGCGCCCCGGGCGATGGCGAAGATCCTGCTCGCCGTGCTGCGTTTGACGCCGCTGGTGGCGCCCTGGTCTAGCTGGAGAAAAGCCAGGCTCTCGGTGGCGAAGCATTGCTCCGTCGCCAGCGTCAGGCGGCGCCCGCCGTTGAGCGCAGGGACTCGCTGCAACTGGGCTTCCACCCGGTCCTGGGGAAACCAGAACGGGTGCTCCGCCGGTTGCGCCACCACGGTCTGGAAGCGGTCCGGATGCTCGGCGAAGAACATCGGCTCGAGCAGATGCACCAGCGGCACGTCGAGCACGTCGATCCAATAGGCGTTGCGCTCGCTCTCGTTGTAGTGGCTGTGCCAGCAACCTCCCGGCGTCAGCAGGACGTCGCCGGGAACCATCGGCAGCTTGATGCCGTTGACCACG
>JAHFRE010000048.1 GCA_023258955.1 Sterolibacterium sp. | reverse complement strand
ATTCTGGAAGATGTTCTACGACGAGGGGGCGGTGGTCGTCGCCAGCACCTACGCCAAGGTCGGTGGCGTCTATGACTTCGGCTTTCGCCACGATCCGGACCATCCGCTGGAGTCGCTCGCCGACTATTGCCTCGGCTGCTACACCAATCTGAACTTCCCGCAGCGCATCGACATGATCTGCAAGTACATGGAGGAATACGAGGCAGACGGCCTGCTGATCAACTCGATCAAGAGCTGCAACAGCTTTTCCGCCGGCCAGCTGCTGATGCTGCGCGAAGTCGAGAAGCGCAGCGGCAAGCCCGCGGCCTTCATCGAATCGGACCTGGTCGATCCGCGCTACTTCTCCGCCGCCAACATCAAGAACCGGCTGGAATCCTACTTCCAGATGATCAAGCAGAAGCGCGCCGTCGCCGGTGTCGTTGTCGCCCACTGAGCCCCGAGGAGACTTCCATGCGCTGTTTCATCGGCATCGACCTGGGATCGACCACCACCAAAGCCGTGGCCATCGACGAACAGCAGAACGTCATCGGCCGCGGCATCACCAATTCGCGCTCGAACTACGATACCGCCGCCAAGATCGCCAAGCAGGAAGCCCTGGTCAATGCGCGCTTCTATCTGTTCCGCCAGGCGCTGTCGCGCTCGCAGGTGCTCAACGTCGACCTGGAAGAGTTCCTGGCCCAGCTCGAACGCGACTTCCGGCTCGAGCAGTTCCAGGTGCAGCTCGCCGACCTCGACGCCACCTGCCGGCGCAACACCGAGGGCACGCGCTTCGGCGAGGCGACCCAGCCGGTACTCGCCGCCCTGGCCGAGTTGTTCAAGCAGCTGCGGCTCGAAGCCCCCAGCCTGTTCGCCCCAGGGGCCCGCCGCAAGTCGGATTTCTTCCGCGACATCGCCGGTAGCCGCTACCTGGCGCTCGGGGTGCAGGTGGCCAAGGACGCCGGGATCCGCTACGACATGCTGCTCAACGTCTTCGACCGCTCCATCATCGAGGTCGAGAACCGCGACTACGGCGACGCCATCAGCGCCAATCTGCTCGCCGCTCTGGACCGCACCTTCATCGCCCTGCCCGACACCCTGGGCCGTGCCGACGCCATCCGCGCGCCGATCCGCTCGGTGCTCGACACCGAGCTCGAAGAGACCTACGTCGTCGGCACCGGCTACGGCCGCGCCCGGCTGCCCTTCTCCAAGGAGCACATCCGCTCGGAGATCCTCTGCCACGGATTGGGGGCGCACATGATGCACGAGGGCACGGCCACCGTGCTCGACATCGGCGGCCAGGATACCAAGGCGA
The DNA here is from genome assembly GCA_023258955.1 of Sterolibacterium sp. Taxonomy (GTDB): domain Bacteria; phylum Pseudomonadota; class Gammaproteobacteria; order Burkholderiales; family Rhodocyclaceae; genus CAIYYX01. The sequence goes on along the minus strand of JAHFRE010000048.1, from coordinate 19,324 downwards.
TCCAGGTGGATCGCCACGGCATCGTCGAGAGCTTCCAGATGAACGATCGCTGCGCCGCGGGTTGCGGCCGCTACCTCGGCTACATCGCCGACGAGATGAACATGGGCCTGCACGAGCTGGGACCCTTGGCGATGAAGTCGACCAAGAGCGTGCGCATAAACTCGACCTGCACCGTGTTCGCCGGTGCGGAATTGCGCGATCGGCTGTCCTTGGGCGAGAAGCGCGAGGACATCATGGCCGGCCTGCACCGCGCCATCATCCTGCGCGCGATGTCCATCCTGGCGCGCTCCGGCGGCATCCGCAACGAGTTCACCTTCACCGGCGGGGTGGCGAAGAACGAAGCGGCGGTGAAGGCGCTCAGGGATCTGGTCAGGGAGAACTACGGCGAGATGACGCTGAACATCAATCCGGAGTCGATCTTCACCGGTGCGCTCGGCGGCGCCACCTTCGCCTACCGCGCGGTGGTCGAAGAAGGCAAGATTGCGGAGGCGCGAGCATGACTACCACGACCGTCGGCATCGACATCGGCTCGGGCGCCGTCAAGACGGCGCTGTTCAGACAGGACGGCGCGAAGATCGAGTGGCTGGCCAAGCGCGTCGAACGCATCCGCCAGCGCGACCCGCAGGAACTGGCCCTGATGGGCTACAACGAGGTCCTCGAGGAAGCGCGGTTGCAGCCGGCGGACCTGCAGTACACCGCCACCACCGGCGAGGGCGAGAACGTCAAGTTCGCCACCGGGCACTTCTATTCGATGACCACCCACGCCCGCGGCGCCATCTTCCTCTGCCCCGAGGCGCGCGCCGTGGTCGACATCGGCGCCTTGAACGGCCGCGCCATCTTCATCGACGAGCGCGGCAAGGTGCTCGCTTCGAAGATGACCAGCCAGTGCGCCTCGGGCTCCGGCCAGTTCCTCGAAAACATCGCGCGCTATCTCGGCGTCGCGATCGAAGAGATCGGCCCCCTGTCGCAGTCGTCGAAGGACCCGGAAAAGCCCAGCTCGATTTGCGCCGTGCTCGCCGAGACGGACGTGATCAACATGGTCTCGCGCGGCATCGCCACCCAGGACATCCTGAAGGGCATCCACCTGTCGATGGCCTCGCGCCTGGCGAAGCTGCTCAAGGTCACCGGCATCACCCAGGGCACGGTGCTGCTCACCGGTGGCTTGGCGCTCGACAGCGGCCTGCTCGCCGCGCTGCAGGAGGAACTGGTGAACGAGAAGATCACCGGGATTCAGGCCATCAACCATCCGGATTCGATCTGCGCCGGCGCCATCGGTGCAGCCCTCTGGGGTGCGTTCCGTTATCAGAAATTGCGCCAGCTCGAGCACCGGGCGGCAGCCTGACAGGGAAGGATGATCGCTGTGGACCAAACTGATCGGCAACAAGTCGGCGACGTCACGCTGCGTCGCCTCTCCGCGCAGGACTTCGCCGCGGTCGTCGCTCTCGACGCGGCAACCGTCGGCCGCGCGCGCACCGCCTATTTCGAGCGGCGGTTGCAGCTCGCCGTGGCGCAACCCGCGCTGCACGTACAGTTCGCCGCTTTGCGCGACGGCAGGCTGGCGGGGTTCATGATGGCGCGCCACATGCAGGGACACTTCGGACGCGCCGAACCGTCGCTGCGACTCGAAGCGATCGGCACCGCCCTCGACGGACGCGGGCAGCGGGTCGGTTCGAGCCTGCTCGCCAAGCTCGAGGACGAAGCGCGGCGCCTCAAGGTCTCCGAGATTCGCACCACGGCCTCCTGGCGCGACCACGCGATCGTGCAGTTCCTCGACCACGCTGGTTTCGTCCTGGGCGACAACCTCGTTCTCGACTGCCAGGTCAGCGATCATCGGCTCGGCGAGCGCGAAGACGATCGGGTGCTCGCCCCGGATCATGTCACCGGCTTTTCGAGCAACGAGACCGACTACAGCGCGTCCACGGGCAATGACTATGAATCGCTGTCGCGCGACCGGGTGGACCTGCGCTCCTTGCAGGCCGGCGATCTCGACGACATTGCGCGCATCGACCGGGCGATCACCGGCCGGCGGCGGGAAGCCTATATCCGCGACCTGGTGGACGAGGCGATGGCCGACGCCACCGTGCGCGTTTCCCTGCTCGCGCGCAGCGATGGCATCGCCGCCGGATTCGTCATGGCGCGCACCGATTTTGGCGATTATGGCCGCGCCGAGCCGGTCGCGGTTCTCGACACGATCGGCGTAGACCCGGCTTTTTCGCACCGCGGCATAGGCCACGCGCTGCTCTCGCAACTGTTCGTGAATCTCGACGGCTTGCGTGTCGAGAGCGTCGAGACGGTCGCTGCGCGCAAGGATTTCAAGCTGCTCGGATTCTTCTACGACCTCGGCTTCAAACCCTCGCAGCGGCTCAGCTTCGTCAAACGGGTGGCGTGAACCTGGCGGGGATCGACCCGCTTGGCCGCGCCGTAGTGCCGCTGCGTCGTTTGCCACAGAATCGAGCGGAAGTCTGCGAACAAGTTGGCGACTAGCGCTGTCCAAACTGCATAGAGTTCATCCATTGGACCGATAGCGGAACCAGCACCATGGGAGATGCCACCTTCACCGCGGACAGGGCGATCCGCTTGATCGGCGTGGCCAGCGGATTGGGTGCCCCTGCCTGGGCTTACGGCGGCTGCGCGCGTGCTCCCGAAGCGCTGCGTCAGGCCGGTCTGGCTGTCGCTTTGCGGCGCAACGGCGGTCCCTGCGTCTGGGATCCGACGCTTCAGCCACAAGAGGGACCCCGCGTCAGGGTGCTCGCCGAGCTCTGCCGCGAACTCGCCCAGCGGGTCGCCGATTGCATCGGGGAAGGTGTTCTGCCGGTCGTCGTCGGTGGCGATCACGCGATCGCCGCGGGCACCTGGCGTGGTGCCGCGCGGGCGGTGGGTGGCGCCATCGGTCTGCTGTGGATCGACGCCCACCTCGACGCCAACACCCCCGTCACCAGTTCGAGCGGCAACCTCCACGGTATGCCGCTGGCTGCGCTCCTGGGTGCCCGAATTGCCGGGCTCGGTGCTAACGACGGCCCCAATTTGGATCCGCGCCAGCTTTGCATCGTCGGTGCGCGGAGCTTCGAGGCGGCCGAGCTGGCCTGGCTGCGCGACTTGGGCGTCAGGATCTTCGGCATGGCGGAAATTCGTCGCCGCGGACTCGCCGCCGTGCTGGCCGAGGCGCTCGAGCGAATCCGCAAGGAGACGGCGGCTTTTGGCATTTCGATCGACCTCGACGCGATCGATCCGCGCGATGCACCGGGCGTGAGTACGCCCAGCGCCGGCGGCATAGGCGGGGAGGAACTGGTCCTGGCCTTGCGCGGCATCGGCCAGGAAGCGCAACTGGCCGCCATCGAAATCGCCGAATTCAATCCCGACCACGATCCCGACGGCCGCACGGCGCGCCTGGCCGTGTCCCTGCTCGAGTCGCTGACGGCACGCGACGCCGAGCAACTGCGCGACTGGGAAGCGGCCTATGGCGCCGACAACTACGACCCGTTGCCGGTGGTGCTGAGCCGCGGTGTGGGGGCCCATCTCTGGGATACCCAGGGACGTCGCTATCTCGACCTGATGTCCGCTTATTCCGCCACGAGCTTCGGGCACGCCCATCCCCGCTTGCGGCAGGTGCTCGAAAGCCAGGCGCGCAAATTGACGCTCACCTCACGGGCCTTCCACAACGACCGCCTGCCGCTGCTGCTCAGGCGCCTGCACCAGTTGTTCGGCTACGACGCGGCCTTGCCGGTGAACACCGGTGTCGAAGCCGTCGAGACCGCCCTCAAGGCGGCGCGCAAGTGGGCCTACCGGGTCAAGGGCGTGGCCCCGGACCGTGCCGAGATCATCGCCTGCATCGGCAATTTCCACGGCCGCTCCATCGCCGCCGTGGGGCTGTCGAGCGAGCCGCAATATCGCGACGGCTTCGGACCCTTCCCGCCCGGTTTGAAGCGGGTTCCCTATGGTGATGCGAAGGAGCTGGAAGCCGCGATCAGCGAAAACACGGCCGCATTCCTGGTCGAACCGATCCAGGGCGAAGGCGGCATCGTGCTGCCGCCCACCGGCTACCTGTCCGCCTGCTTCGAAATCTGCCGCCGCCACGAGGTGCTCATGCTGTGCGACGAAGTGCAGACCGGCCTTGGGCGTACCGGCGAGCTCCTCGCATGCTGGCACGAGCACCTTCGACCCGACGGCGTCGTGCTCGGCAAAGCCCTCGGCGGGGGCTTGCTGCCGGTATCGGTCTTCCTCGCCGATCGGCACCTGATGCAGGTGTTCACGCCGGGGGATCACGGCAGCACCTTCGGCGGCAATCCCCTCGCTGCAGCGGTGGCGCTGGAGGCGCTCGACCTGCTGGTGGACGAGGACCTGTGCGCTCGCTCGGCGCAATTGGGCGCGCATCTGCTGCGCCGCTTGCGCGCCATCGACAGTCCCTTGATTCACGCCGTTCGTGGCCGTGGACTCTTCGTCGGCATCGAAGTCGATCGGCGCTGCGTCGATGCCCGCTCGGTGTGCCTGAGGCTCCTGCGCCACGGCTTGTTGACCAAGGACTGCCACGACAGCGTCGTCCGCGTGGCGCCACCCTTGATCATCGCTAGCGATGATCTGGACGCTGCGGTCGATGCCATCGCCGCAAGCTTTGCCGAATTGGAGCAAGAATATCCCTGCGCGGCCTAGCGGCTGGGAGGCCAGTCGAACGCCGCCGCGCCGAAGCGCAGCTACAGCGCACAACACGGCTTGACTTTCAAATTGGCAAGTCATAGATTGAGCCGACGAGCAACCCGCCGTTCGCGGAAAGGAGCGCCGCGCTGCGGTCGCTCTGGCAGACTCTTCCAGCAGAAGAAGACGTGTTGATGCTGAACAACACCACTCGGGGGCGATTTCTAGTGATGGCGAAATGGATCTGCCAAGGGTTCGAGCGGCTAGCCCGTCTAGCGCCTGTCCGGGTTTTCGTGACGGTCCCGTTCATCCTTGCTGCCTGTCAGGCCCTGGCCGGGGGCTATCCCTGCCCGCAATGCGACCGCTTGGAGGAGATCGTCCGCGGCGACGAGGCGGTGCTCGAAAAACTGAAAGCTAATACCGCCAGACTGGGAGACCTAGCGGGTCTCGAGGCGACGCATGACCTGTCGAATTCCGTGAATTTGAGCTTCTACAAATCGGCGGAAGCTGACTACTCCGCAGCGCGGGAAAAGGAAAAGCAGTTTCAAGAGACGCTCAACGCGGACAGGGCCAAACTCTTGGAGTGCCACTTCAAGTGTCGAGCAAAATGCATCGACGAGGACAAGCTGAAGCCGGATAGCCAAGAGTGCGTGGCGGGCCAGGGCTCAGGTCAAGAAGGCTCGTTCGGCCCAACGGAGATCTTTGGTCTGCAAAACATTCCCAAGAGTGTTTGCCCAGCCTGTGAGCGATCAAGGTTTGTATTGACTGTCGCTTCAAAGGAGTTGATACGACACGAGGGAATTCGGGCAAGTCTGCAATCCGAACTCCAAGCGATCACCAACAAGATGCTCACGGGGAAGGCAAACGACTCCGCGGCGAAGGCGTATGAGGACAAGCTGCCAATAATTCAGCGTGAAGATGATCTTATAGAAAAGTCGCTGAAGCCGCTGGTTGATAACCTGAAGAACGAACTCACCGAGTGCATGCGGAGCAACTGCAAGACGGTGACCATCGTCATCGACCCGACGGTCGGTTTGCCAAGTGCCGATGCAGCGGAGAAGCAGGCACCCGGCCAGCCCGCAGGCTCACAGGTACCGAGCGCTTGTGGCTGTTGGCTGGACGCCAAGACCGGAAAGCAGGTCAGCACCATGCCGGGCGGCGCCTTGTATTACCAGGGTGGGCAACTGCACTCTGGCTATGCGGCGACGATCGACCGGGACCACGCCTACAACCCGAGGACCGGGCAGAGTTTCGCGCGCCAGGCAAACGACTGCTGGATAGACGCGAAGAGCGGCAAGCAGGTCAACGCCATGCCCAGCGCCGCCTTGTACGAAGACGAGGGACAGCTCCATTCGGACTATGGATTGGATGGCGATCGCGAGCACGCTCACAATCCCAAGACGGGCCAGAACTTTGTCCGTGGTTCCTGCCCGCCACCCTCCGCTGCTCCTTCGAGTGCGCCTGCGACGGGGGCCCGTACGGACGACCAACGGATTGGCGGGCAGCCGTTCTGGCTCGAAAACATCACCCCCGTGACTGGGAACAACCCTTGGAATGCGAAAAATCCCCTTGCCAGCCCGGGAACAGCGGCAGCCCAACCGATAGTCACGCCGCAACCACCCGCGCCGCAACCACCTGCGCCGCAGCAAGGCTGTACAACGCCGCAGCCCGCGAGCGTTACGCAGCAGCTGGCTTGTCCCGCCGGACAGAGCGGGAACATCACCCAGGCGCAGACCTACAGCTGCGTCGGTACGACCTGGACCCCGGGCGCCTGGACCACCACCAGCAATACCTGCACTGCGCCGCCCCCGGCGGCTTGCAGCGGGACCCAGCCGGTTGCGGAAAGCCAGACCCTGCCCTGTCCCGCCGGCCAGACTGGGGTGATCACGCAGACGCGCAGCTACAGCTGCGTCGGCACGACCTGGACGCCGGGCGCCTATCAGACGGTCAGCAACAGCTGCGTCGCGGCGCCGAGCGGCTGCGCCACCAACTACAGCAGCGGCAGCTACGCCTGCAGCGGCTCGTGCGGCATCAGCGCGGCGACCCTGACGGTGACGCCGGGAAGCGCCACCATGACGGCGGCGAGCTTCGGCGCCAACAGCAACGTCGGCTTCAGCTGTGCGGGACCCAGCGCCACTTCGCAGAGCACGACGCTGGTCATACTGGGGCTCAGCGGCCACCGCTGCTCGCTCGCTGGCACCAGCAGCAGCGCCTTCAGCGTCTCCTGCCAGAACACCAGCGGCGGCAGCTGCAGCGCTTCATGCTCGAGGTGATGCGCTGAAGATTGCACCATTGAAAACCTGGCCGACGAGGCGGCTGCACGGCGTCGTCGCCTCGCCTGGTAGCCCAGGCAATCGCTTCACACCAAAGAGCAGACCACGGAGACGATCGCGGGATCGTCGGCGCTTCTCGCCCGGGTAAACCCCAGCCGTTCGGCGAGCTGCAGCATGGGCGCATTCTCTGCCAGTATGCTTCCGGTCATGCGCAGGTAGCCGGTATCCCGGGCCGCTTGCATCAAGCGTCGCATCAACAGGGAGGCCACGCCGCGGCCATTCCAGCCATCGGCGACGGACACGGCGAATTCGCAGGATTCGGCGTCCGGGTTGGGCGCAAACCGCGCGACCCCGATCATGACTTCGGCCTGGTCGGCGGCCTGCAAGAGCGCGATCAGGGCGAGTTCGCGATCGTAGTCGACTTGGGTCAGTTGGGCGAGCATGGCCGGGCTCAGGCCCCGCCCGGGACTGAAGAAGCGCATGAAGTATGAGTGCTCGGACATGCGGTTGGCGAAGGCCAGTTCCAGGGTGGCGTCTTCGGGGCGTATCGGGCGGACGTGCAGCCGCTGTCCGTCGCGCAAGATGGCCGCGTGTTCCAGTTGCTTCGGATAGGGATGGATCGCCAGATGGTCGTAGTGGGGATCGGGATCGATGTTGTCGATGTCGATGCTGACCCGGGCAGCGACAACGATGCAGCCCGACTCGTCGGCGAGCAGGGGATTGATTTCCATTTCGATGATCCACGGCAGGGCGCAGACCATTTCCGACACGCGCAGCAATGTGTCTACCACCGCCTCGCCATCGACCGCGGGAACGTGGCGATAGGGCTTGAGCAGGTGGGCGGCGCGCGTGCGCGTGATCAGTTCCTGCGCCAGACGCGGGTTGAGCGGCGGCAGACCGACCACGTCGTCCTGCATGGCCTCGGACAGGAAGCCGCCGGCGCCGAAGCGGATCACCCGGCCGAAGGTGGCCTGGTCGGCCACGCCGACCATCAAGTGGCGACCGTAGCGCTTCTCCACCATGGGCTGTACGGTTACGCCTTGCAGCAGCGCGTCGGGGCGCATTTGGCGCATCCGGGCGATCAGCGCCTCGTACTCGTGCATCAGGGTTTCTTCACTGCGAATGTTGAGACAGACACCTTTCACATCGGAGAGATGTTCGATGTCGCTGGAGAGCAGCTTGATCGCCACCGGAAAGCCGATGTCTTTGGCGATGGCGCGCACCTCCTCGGCGCAGCGGCCTATCTCTGTGCGTGCGAAGGGAATGCCGAAACAGCCCAGCAACAGGGCGACCTCGGCCTCGTTGAGGCGTGTGCGTCCGCCGTCCCGCACCCGGTGGGCAATGTCGAACGCCAGCGCCAGATCGGGCGGGGTGGCCGAGCTCAACGGTGGCGGCACCTCCAGCAGCAGATCCTGCGCCATCCGATACTCTGCCAGGGTGCCGAAGGCAGCGACGGCGCTCTCCGGTGAATGAAAGACGGGCAGCTTGGCTTCGGCGGCGACGCTGCGCCCGGCGCTGACGTCACCACCTCCGAGCCAAGCCGTGAGCACGGGCTTGAAGGTTTCCTTCGCGCAGGCGGCGATGGCCTGCGCCGCAACGTCTGAGGCGACCACCTGCTGCGGCGAGAACAAGTTCAACACCGCCGCCGCGCCGTCATCATCGAGCAATGCGGTCAGGCTTGCACTGATGCGTTCGGCCGTGGCATCTCCCAGGATATCGACCGGATTGCCATGCGACCAGTGGGCGGGCAGGCAGGCGTCGAGCCTCGCCAGCGTTCGTGAAGACAGTTGCGCAATCTCCACCCCCGCTTCAGCCGCGCGAGTAGCGGCGATGGCGCCGGGACCGCCGCCGTTGCTGAGGATGGCGAGACGATTGCTGCGGGGCAGACGACCGCCGCCGATCAGCTGTTCGGTCGAGAACAATTCGGCGTAGGTCCTCACCCGCACCGCACCGCAGCGACGCAGCACGGCATCGAAGGCGGCATCATCGCTGCCGAGCGCGCCGCTTTGCGTCAGCGCCGTCGCGGTGCCGGCGCGATCGCTGCCCGCCTTGAGCACGATCACCGGTTTGGCGCGCGCTGCGGCGCGCAGCCCGGAAACGAAGCGGCGCGCGTCGCGCACGCCCTCGAGGTAGATCAGGATGCTGCGCGTCGCATGGTCGTAGGTCAGGTAATCGAGAATTTCGCCGACGTCGAGATCGATCCCCGCGCCCATGGAGATCACATTCGAAAATCCTATCCCCGAGGTCTGCGCGCCATCGACCAGGGCCGAGGCCACCGCCCCGGACTGGGAAACCAGGGCGATCGTGCCGGGCAGGGCCATCCGGCGCGCGAAGGTGGCATTGAGGCGGCGCGACGGGCGCATGATGCCGAGGCAATTGGGTCCGATCAGACGCATGCCGTAGGCGCGAGCCGCGGCGAGCAGCTGCTGTTCCAGCGCTGCGCCCGCGGCGCCCGTTTCGGCGAAACCCGCGGAGAGGATCACCGCGCTGCGCACGCCCGCTTGTCCCGCCTCGGCGATGAGGGCCGGGACGCTGCTCGCCGGGGTTGTCACGAGCAGCAGGTCGACGGCATGGCCGATCGCTGCCAACGATGGCACGCACGCCAAGCCAGCGACGCTCTTGTATTTCGGATTGACGGCGAACAATTCGCCGGAGAAACCCGCAGCACGCAAGTTGTCGAACACGATCTGGCCGAGCGTGCCTGGCCGTTCGCTGGCGCCGATGACGGCAATGCTGTTCGGGGAAAAAAGGTGTTCCAGATAGTGGGCGGTCATTTTCCCTTGCCTAGCGCTGCGACCAGGCTATTCTAATGAACGACCACCGGCAGGTTGAAACGTTTGCAATGAAAGTAATGCGAGGCGATCAGATTGATCGTCGCCAATCGCTCGCTGTCGATATCGACGCTGCTCGGATCGATGTGCACCGTGCTGCCGTCGTCGACCGCCAAGGAGAATTCCATTTCGGCGGCGTTCGACAGCGGCATGACGGTCTCCAGCGCGACCAGGCAGCTGACGTAGGCGAGCGTGCTGTCGTCCTTGATGTCAAAACCGCGCACGGCTTCTTGAGCCAAGGACAGATCGTGGGCGAGCGACTTCACCATGATTTCCTCCCGGTGGCTAGAACGACAGCGTCAGCATATCGCTCGGTTGAACCCCGGCAAACGCCGGAAAGAGCCACAAAATTGGCCGCAATTTTCATTTAGGCTCGACTAGCGAATATAACATCCTGTATTTACGCAGATAATCATGACGTGGTTAAATTGGTGCGGCGCACAAAATATTGCTTGACTTCGAAGAATGCAGACCTATAATGAAACCATGCTGCAGTGCACCATGACCGTGGCCCAACCTCTCTAGGAGACTCGACATGATCACCATCCCCGAAAATCTCGCTTCCGCCAACAAGGCGCTGGCTGAAAAGTTTCTTGCTTTGACCAACACGGCCTTCACCAACACCGAACGGCTCGCTGCCCTGAATCTGAACTTCGCCCGCTCGATCTTGGAAGACGGCGTCGCCAACGCGATGGAACTGTTCAGCGCCAAGGATCCGCAACGCTTCGTTGCGCTGCAGACGAGCTTCGCGCAACCGGCGGTGGAGAAGGTCATGGCCTATTCGCGTAGCGCCTACGAAATTGCAACCCAGGCCCAGGAAGACGTCGCGAAGCTGGTCGAGGAGCAGTTCGCCGATATCAGCAACAACGTCGCGGAGGCGCTCGACAAGGCGGCCAAGAGCGCCCCGGTCGGTTCCGATGGCGCCATATCAGCGGTGAAGTCGGCGCTCGCAGCGGCCAATTCCGCCTACGAAAATATCAGCAAGGCGGGTAAGCAGGCCGCCGAAATCATCGAAGCCAACTTCAGCGCCGCAAGTAAGCTGGCGACGAAGACCGCTGCCGCGGCCAAGCCCAAGAAGGCCGCCTGAGTCCGCAGAATGGCCGCGCCGGCATCACGCCGGCGCGGCATCACCAGGCTTGACCTAGCCCGCGTACTTGCGGGCGGCGTCGAACATGGCGCGCACGTTTGCCACCGGCGTCTCGTCGGGAAGGCCGAAGGCGGCGTCGAGTATCAGCTTGCCGCCCGGCTTCCAGACCCGGTCGACCAAATGTTTGACCGCGGCATCGACCTCCGCCGGTGTGCCGGTGGTGAGCAGCGAAGGCGACAGGTTGCCGCGCAGGGCGACGATGTCGCCGAGCACTTCAAAGGCCTTGACCATATCCGTGCGCTCGAACCAATAGATGCATTTGCCCGCCGGCACGTCCTTGATCACCTCCAGGCGCTTGGTGCAGTCGGACTCCCATAGCGGCATCGGCACCAGGTCGGCGTCGATCAGCGCCAACATCAGCTTGCGGAAGGACGGCCACCAGAAGGTCTCGAAGTGCTTGGCCGACATGAAGGCGTCCGGCGCCCAGTGGATGGGAATGAAGACGATCGGGTTGCCCGAGGACTTCGCGTTGGGTATGAGCTGGCGCAGCAGGAGGACCGTGACCTTGTCCAGCAACTGCAGCAGCTTGTCCTTGTTGCGGAAGATGTCCTTCATCATGCCGGTGGCGCCGCGAAAATAGTCGGCGATAAAGTCGTAGGGCGCCACGCCCGTGGCGCCGTTGGTGCACGGGTAGCCCAGCGCCGCCATGCGTGTCGTGAACTGCACGTGGTGGCGGATGAAGCGGTCGGACTCCTCGGCGGCTTTGACGATCCTCTCGAAGGATTCGCGGATGGCGGGTCGGCTGAAGCGGCGGATGCCGGCGACCAGGCCGAAGTAGTAGAGTCCCGCCAGATGCGGCATCTCGGCGAACCCTTCGAAGGCTTCGGCGACCCGGGGCAGATAGGTGTGCAGGTAATAGCCGGTCGGGTCGAACAGGAACTCGTCGTACTCGTCGGCCTTCATGTACTCGCGGTCGAGGTACTGGAAGGGCTGGTTGTCGCCGACACCGTGGCCCGGCCACTGCAGTTGCTTGAAGCCGATCGCCTCCAGGCTGCGGCCGGAGGCGACGGTCAGCAGCAGTGTGCTGATCACGTCCGGATCGAACTCGAGCACCGCGCGCTCGGCGATCGCTTTGGTCGTCTCGTAGTCGTACATCAATTGCTTGTGGCTGACGCCGCCGTAGTTGGCGAGCCAGAAGGTCGAATACAGCGCCACCGGCATCCGGTCGGGCTGCTTGCCGGCGACGCAATCGAGGATGCGCTGCCAGCGTTGGTCGTAGGCTGTCTTGGCTGAATCGTCGCTCATTTGTTCTGCTCCAAAGGACTTTGATATGATCGGACCAGCGCGCATCGTCTACCGAAGGTCCGGCATCGATTCGCTATAATGGCGGTCACAAATTCGTAACCCCGTGGTGAATTGCGACAAGCCCATGCCTGAGACCAGCACCGAATCGGCTTCGGCGACGCTGTCTGAGCGCGTCACCGAAGAGCTCAGGTTGGCCATCCTCTCGGGCAAGATCCCCCCCGGCGCGAAGCTGCGGGTGCAGGACTTGAGCCGGCAGCTTGGCTATAGCGCCACGCCGATCCGCGAGAGCCTGAACCGCTTGGTCGCCGGCGGCATGGTGCGCGCGATCGGCCAGCGCGGCTTTCGCGTCGAACAGGTCAGCTACGAAGACTTGCGCGACCTCATGGACATGCGCGAGTTCGTCGCCGTCAAGGCGCTGCGTCTGGCCATGCTGCGCGGCGACGAGGTCTGGATTGCCAACATCCGAGCGACGCTGGCCCACTTGTCGCGCTTCTACCGCAAGCCGGTCGCCAAGTCGCTCGAGGGCTCGTACGAATTCGATCTGGCGCACAAGGCTTTCCACACCGCGCTGATCGCCGCCTGCGGCTCGCCGCGTCTGCTCGAGATCAACGACGTCTTGAACGACCAGGCCTATCGCTACCGCCTGCTGTTGGCCAAATCTAGCGGCTTGGCGCGGCGTGCCAACAATGCGCACCACGAGCGGCTCGCCGGCCTGGTGATCGCCCGCGACGTCAGGTCGGCCTGCGCCAAGCTGCGCGAGCACATGGGCAATACCTTCATCGCCATCGACACCGCCGACCCGGTTGCCGTGCAAGCCAAGTTGGGGCAAGGCCCCACTGCGGGGCAGGTGGTCCCCTCGGGGCAGGACACGCGGGTGCGCCGTCAAAGCCGGGCCAGCGTGGCGCGATAGTGCTTCAGCCCGCTGCCGAGAAAGCCGGCCGCTGCCACCGCCGCCAAGCTGCCGACCAGACCGAGGGAGTGACCAACCAGTTGCTCGGACTGGAACAGGTAGTCGGTGATCAGGGCGATCAGGGTCGGGCCGACGACGCCGCTCATGATGACGCTCCACATCAGGTAGAGGCCGTTGATCCGCCCACGCATCTGATTCGGCGACAACAGTTGCATGGTGGTGACGCCGCAAGGCATGGAGAGGGAGCAGCAGAAGAGGGCGACGCCGATCGCCGCCAGGGACCAGCCGGGACTGGGCAGCCAGGAGAAGAGGGCGAGCGGCAACAGCATGCCCAGCGCGCCATAGACGCAGACGCGCATCGAAGCGTCGGTACGCCCGCGCGCCTGCAAGCGGTCGATCAGCCAGCCGCCGAGCAGCACCCCGCATGAGGTGCTGGTCAGCAGGATCAGGCCGAACGACAACCCGGTCGCCGCCTGACCCATGCCGTAGGCGCGCATGAAGTGGGCGGGCGCCCAGGCGATGATGCCGTACATGGTGGTGGACATGCAGGGAAAGCCGAGCACGACGCAAAGCGTGGTGCGGCGGTTGTCCGCCAGATAGCGCAGCACCTGGCGCAGCGTGGCGTGCTCCACTAGACCATCGCTGGTCCGCAGCAGGTGGTGACGCTCGGGCTCGCGCAGGCTCAGCGCCATCACCAAGGCCAGCAGCAGGCCCGGTGGACCGACCACGAAGAACGCCGCCTGCCAGGGCTTGGTCGCCCCGACCAGGGGCAGATCGATGAGTTCGGCGGTACCGAAGAACTGCGCCACCGAGCCGCCGATCAGGAAGGCCAGGCCGCTGCCCAGGACCAGGGAGATGGTGAAGATGGCCTGCGCCCGGCCCACCTGGTGGCGGGGGAAGATGTCGGTGATCATCGAGGCCACGGCCGGCGCCAAGGCGGCCTCGCCGATACCTACCGCCATGCGCGAGAAGAACACCTGCCAGAAACTGGTGCTGAGCCCCGTCAGCAGCGTCGCCAGGCTCCACACGGCGACGCCGCTGGCGATCAGCTTGTGGCGCGAGCTGCGGTCGATCCAGCGCCCGAGGACGAAGGCCATCGAGGCGTAGAAGAAGGAGAAGGCGAAGCCGTGCAGCAGGCTGAACTGGGTGTCGCTGATCGCCAGATCCTTCTTCACCGGATCGACGAGCAGCGCCAGCATTTGCCGGTCGATGTAAGAGAGGATCCCTGCGGCCAGGCAGACGACCAGGAAGTAGGCGCGGTAGCGCCCGGTCCACTGTCCGTCTGCGACCGGGTTCTCCGTCATGAGGTGATTTCAGGCGCGACGCGGCCGGGAGAGGATCCCGGCCGCGGACTCGCCTTTAGAACTTGACGTTGGCCGATACGGCGATGATGCGATCGATCGGATTGGTCGCCGTTGCATCGAAGCCGCCACCGCCGTTGGGGCTGGGCGCCACGTTGACGTAGGGAGGCTTGGTGTTGAACAGATTGCTCACGTCGAGGCCGATGGTGGTCTCGTGGTTCCAGCCGCCTATCTTGGGCAGGACGTAGCCCAGGTGGAGGTCCATGGTCGTGTAGGAAGAGACCTTCTGTATCGGCGTGATCAGGTTGTTGTCGTAGGACGGCTCGTAGTTCACGTAGGCCACGGCCAGATACGGACCCTCGGCCCAGCGGAAGTTGCCCCGCGCCTTGTAGCGCAACGGGTTGTAGATGGTGTTGAGCATGTCGATCAAGGGCGCGGTGGCGGTGATGGCCACCTGGTACTTGGTGAAATAGGTGCCACTGACGCCGACGCCGAAGTCGCCCGCCCCCGCCATGGTCCAATCGTAGCTGGCGGCGAAGTCGAAGCCCTTGGTGATGCTCTTGCCTAGGTTGTTGTTGCGGCCATCGACGAACAGGGTGACCGACGGCGGAATCACCCCGGATACCGCCAGGCGCGAGGCCAACGCAGCGATCATGGCCGGGTCGGGATTGCGCTGGATGATGCCGGTGCCGGCGAACAACGCCTCGCGGTTGAGAATGGTCAGGTCGGCGAGAAAGTTGTTGACCTGATTTTCGTACTTGATGTCGAAATAGGTCAGGTTGAACTTGGAGCCCTTGAGCGCTCGCGGCTTGAAGTCGAAGCCCAAAGAGTTGGTAGTCGCTGTTTCCGGCTTCAGGTTCAGGTTGCCGCCGGAGAGCGTAACCCCGGTACGGATGGCGCCGCCGATGGTCGGGTCGGAGTAGTTCTGCACGAAAAGCTGACTACTGTTGCCCATGATCTGGGCGAAGACCGGGGCGCGGAAGGAAGTACCGTGGCTGGCCTTGAGCATCAGCGACTCGTCGGGCGACCAGTTCAAGCCGATCTTCGGATTGGTGGTGCTGCCGAAATCGGAGTAGTTGTCGCGGCGATCGGCCAGATCGAGCTCCAGGGAACGGACGCCGGTCATGGCGTTGTTCTTGCCGACGACCGGAATGAGCAACTCGCCGTAGATGGAATTGACGTTGCGCACCTTGGTCCAGGAATAGGAGGCCACCGGAACCGCCGTCGTGCCGGCAAAGTTGGGAACCCCGGCGGTCAGTTTCACGCCTTCGTAGCCGAAGGCGCCGCGCACCTCACCGCCGGGCAGCGTAAACAGCGGTCCGTCGACCTTGGCCTCGAGCACCTGTTGCGTGGTCGTTCCTGGAGCGAGCTGCATGCCGTTGGCGAAGCCAGCCGCGATGGCCGCGTTGCTGGCGCTCGGCGCGTAGGGATTGAAGGCCGTCGCGGGATTGCTGCTGGCCAGCGCCGCATTCAACGCCGGGGTCACGACCGCCAGACCGGAAAAGCTCTGGTCCGCGTTTCTTCCGTAGCTATAGCTTGTTTCGGCTTTCCAGTCATGGGGGAGAACGAACTTGGCGCCCACAGTCGCTTGCGTGGTGTCCGAGTAGCCCGAGGAGGTGTTGGGCGGCAGGTCGTTGACGAAGGAGTACTGCACCGTCTCCGCGCTCGTCGGCGCGCCCACCGGGCGCACGAAGAAAGCGTTGGTCGCGGGCACGGTGAAGGTTGCCACCGAATAGCGCGGGGTGAACGTGAAGTTGCGCCGGGTGGTGAAACCGTCGGCGTAGACGCTCAGCCAGTCGTTGACGGTCTGGTCGTAGGTGAAGGTCAGCGCGTTGCGCTCCTGCCGCGGAACCAGGCTGGCGTTCTTCAGGTTGTCGCACTTGTTGACCGTGCCCGGCTTCAGCGCGGCGGCGTTGGCCGCGGTCACCCCACCGACGGGGATGGCGTAGCTGACGCCGGCGATGACGATGTTGCCGGGGCTGCACTGAACTTCGCCGTAGTCGCGGCCACCGCGCGCGGTCTGGTCGGCCTGGTAGAAGTCGCGGTAGGTTCCGTAGAGCGCTGAGTGGTAGGTGTTCTCGACGGCCACCGTGTAGCGTCCGCCATTCCAGTTGTGGCCGAAGATGGCGCCGGCGCTGTGCTCGTCGTAGTGGTCGCCCGAACCCGAGCGGACGAAGGCTTCCGCACCCTCGTGGCTGCGGCGCATGACCAGATTCACCACGCCGGCGACCGCGTCCGAACCGTAGATGGCCGAGGCGCCATCGGCCACGACTTCGACCCGTTCCAGCGCCAGCGTCGGCACGATCGACGGATCGATGGCCTGACCGCTGGTGCCCTGGGGCACGGGGCGGCGGCCGTTGAGCAGGGTCAGGGTGGCGTAGGGCCCGATGCCGCGCAGATTGACCGACGAACCGTAGGTGATGTTGCTGCTGCCGCCGGATTGGCCGCGCGAATTTTCGGATACGCCGAGGTTGTACACCTGGGGTATCTGCTGCAGCAGCTGCGCCGTGGTGGTCGCACTGGAGGCCTCGATGTCCTCGCGACCGACGGAAACGACGGTGGAGCCCACCGGCGCGCTGCCGCGGATGCGGCTGCCGGTGATGACGATCGATTCGGCCTTGTCGGCGGTCTGGGTGGCCGGCGCTGCTGCCGGCGCTGTCACCTGCGCCGAGACGCCGGCGGCGAACAGCATGGAGACCAGGGCGCTGATCTTGCGCAAGGAGATCCCAGGTACCGGGAGGCCTTCAAAGCGCCTGGCGTGCGGCGTTGCGCGTTCTTCTGATGCAATCATAGCTTCCTCCAAGTTGATAGTTTGAATCACCCAGCCATCAATAAATCGTTCCACGTAGCGTCGGCGGTGGACGTTCATGACGCACCGCAACATTGTCATTATTATTGGTAATCGTGCTAGAGTATAAGCAGTCTATGGGTGAAATACCGTGAAGTCAACCGGAATATATAGATTGTAAACACTCGGGATTGTACTGTAGCCGGCCAGCGCTATAAGAGGTGCAGCGCCACCTGACACGATGGGGCCTACTCCAATGAAAGCAAAATCCACAGCTACCAACGGCACTGCCAAAGCGGGGCGAAGCGAGCCTGCGGTAAAGCAAGACAGACTGTTGCAACGCATCGGCTACAACTGCCGCCAGGCGACCATGGTCATGGGACCGCCGTTTGCCCGGCGGATGGCCAAGCTCGGTATCCGGCGGATGGAATTTGCGGTGCTGATGCTGGTCCGTGACAATGAGCAGATCAATCAGAAGACCCTGGCCGAGGTGTTGCACGTGGCGCCGCCCAACCTCAACCTGGTGCTCGATCGCCTCGAGTCGGTCGGCTGGCTCGGGCGCTACCGCAATCCGCTCGACAAGCGTTCGCAGTTTCTGCGGCTCACGCCGCGAGGCGTGCGCAAGTGTGAAAGCGCGGAACAAGCCTCGATCGAAGTCGAAAACGAATGCACCGCCGCCCTCAGCGCAGAGGAGAGTCGAGAACTGGTTCGCCTGCTGAGGAAGGTTCACCTCGTCGATTGAGGTCGGCGCAGAGCGCTCGTTCCTGGCACCGATCTGGCGACGCCGGCGTCGGCTTGCCGCCACCAAAATAATCTATAGATTCGATTGACAAGGTGCCAGATCCGCGTAAACTGATTATGGTAGGTTACGATTACTAATCATAAGCAGGCGCTAAGCATACTTGGTTCTGCGGCACTGGAGCCGGCGGGGATAGATCTATGGACTACGCACAGCAGCAGAGGAATCCCGGCAAACACCTGATCGGCATCAGCTTCGTGATCGTGTTCCACGTCGCGCTGGTCTATGCGCTGGTCAACGGCCTGGCGCACAAGATCGTCGAGATCGTCAAGAAGCCCTACGAGACCAAGCTGATCGAGGAGGCGAAGAAGCCGCCGCCGGACAAGACCCCGCCGCCGCCGCCGAAGCTTGCGCCGCCGCCGCCGGCCTACATCCCGCCGGTGGAGGTGAACATCTCGGTCGCCGCCCCCGCCGCCAACACCATCAGCTCGACCACGAGCGCCCGACCGGTGGCCGCCCCGCCGCCGGTGGCCGCGGCGCGACACGTCGAGAGGACGGCGCCGGTGATCGACGCCGCCCGCTCCTGCCAGCAGCCGGAGTACCCGGCGGCGGCGCGGCGCAACGAAGAGACGGGGACGGTGACCCTGAGGTTCCTGATCGGGGTCGATGGGCGGGTGGCCGAGAGCAAGATCGAAACCTCGAGCGGTTATCCGCGGCTGGACGAGGCGGCCAGACGCGCACTCTCGCTGTGCCAGTTCAAGGCGGGGACGGTGGACGGCAAGCCCGAGACCTCGTGGGCGCGGCTGCAGTACGTGTGGAAACTCGAATAACAGCAGCAAGGCCCAGCGTAAGACACTCAATCGAAGCACAGGAGATAGGAAGATGGCAATGAACAAAGTACTGGTGATGGTTACCGCCCTGCTGGTGGCGACGTTTTCGACGAGCTTGCCAGCGCTGGCCGCAGACGAGCCCGCGCCCGCGGCCGCAGCAGCAACCGCTGACGCCGCCAAGGTGACGCCGGTGGCCTCGGGCCTGCCGGAACTGAAGAAGGAAGAAGCGAAGAAAGACGTCGAGAAGATCGACAACCCCTACGGTCTGGACGCCCTGTGGAAGACCGGTGACTTCGTCGCCAAGGGCACGCTGATCATCCTCGTGATCATGTCGATGGGCAGCTGGTACATCATCGTCACCAAGTTCTACGAGCAGCTGAAGATGTTCTCCCAGGCCAACGCCGCCAAGACCTCCTTCGACCAGGCCCGAAGCGTGCAGGAGGGGATCAACGCGCTGGAGGCGGGCAACGCCTTCCGCTACATCGCCGAAGCGGCGGTGGAGGCGGGAAGCCGGCACGAGGGAGCGATCGTGGCCAAGATCGACCAGCACACCTGGCTCACCATGCAGATCCAGCGGGCCACGGAGAGCGTGCAGAACCGGCTGCAGGACGGCCTGGCCTTCCTCGCCACG
>JAHFRE010000227.1 GCA_023258955.1 Sterolibacterium sp. | reverse complement strand
GGGCGCGCCGCGCGCATCCGCTCCTGCGCCTTGCGCATCTTCGAGGCCGCGACCATCTCCATGGCCTTGGTGATCTTGCGCGTGTTTTGCACGCTCAGGATCTTGGTGCGAATCTCCTTGCCGCTAGCCATGCTCCGCTCCGTTCGCCGACATCAAGCCCAGCTCTTCTTGAACGTCTCGATCGCCGTCTCCATCGCCTTCTCGGCGGCGGCGTCCATGTCTTTGGTCGTCTCGATCTTCGCCAGCAGCTCGGCGTGGCTCTGCTTGAGGTAGCTCTGCAGTCCGGCTTCGAAGGCCAGGGCGCGCTTGGAATCGATGTCGTCGCAGTAGCCCTTGTTCACCATGAACAGGGTCACCGCCATCTCCGACACCTTCATCGGCGCGTACTGCGCCTGCTTCATCAATTCGGTCACCAGGCGGCCGCGATCGAGCTGTTTGCGCGTTGCCTCGTCCAGATCCGAGGCGAACTGGGCGAAGGCAGCCAACTCGCGGAACTGCGCCAGCGCCATACGCACGCCGCCGCCCAGCTTCTTGATCACCTTGCACTGGGCGGCGCCGCCGACACGCGACACCGAGATGCCGGCGTTGATCGCCGGGCGAACGCCGGCGTTGAACAGGTCAGTCTCGAGGAAGATTTGGCCGTCGGTGATGGAGATGACGTTGGTCGGGACGAAGGCGGTAACGTCACCGGCCTGGGTCTCGATCACCGGCAGCGCCGTCAGCGAACCGGTCTTGCCCTTGACTTCGCCGTTGGTGAATTTTTCCACCCAGGCCTCGGAGACGCGCGCGGCGCGCTCGAGCAGGCGGCTGTGCAGATAGAACACGTCGCCCGGATAGGCTTCGCGGCCCGGTGGCCGACGCAGCAGCAGCGATACCTGGCGATAGGCCCAGGCTTGCTTGGTCAAGTCGTCGTATATGATCAGCGCGTCCATGCCGCGGTCGCGGAAATACTCGCCCATGGTGCAGCCGGAGTAGGGGGCGAGGAACTGCAGCGCCGCCGACTCGGAAGCGGAAGCGGCGACGATGATCGTGTATTCCATCGCCCCGGCTTCGGTCAGCTTGCGCACCACGTTGGCGATAGTCGAGGCCTTCTGACCGATGGCGACGTAGATGCAGAAGCAGCCTTCGCCCTTCTGATTGATGATGGTGTCCACCGCGACGGCGGTCTTGCCGGTCTGTCGGTCGCCGATGATCAGCTCGCGCTGGCCGCGGCCGATCGGCACCATCGAGTCGATCGACTTGAGTCCGGTCTGCAGCGGCTGCGACACCGACTTGCGCCAGATGACGCCCGGCGCCACCTTTTCGATCTTGTCGGTCAGCTTGGCGTTGATCGGGCCCTTGCCGTCGATCGGCTCGCCCAGGGCGTTGACCACGCGGCCGAGCAGCTCCTTGCCGATCGGCACTTCGAGGATGCGGCCGGTGCATTTGACCGTGTCGCCCTCCGAGATGTGCTCGTACTCGCCCATGATAACCACGCCGACGGAGTCGCGCTCGAGGTTCAGCGCTAGGCCGTAGGTGTTGCCAGGGAACTCCAACATCTCGCCCTGCATGGCGTCGGCCAGGCCATGGACGCGGCAGATGCCGTCGGACACCGAGACCACCGTGCCCTCGGTGCGCGAGGTGGCGGACAGTTGCAGATTCTGGATGCGGCTCTTGATCAGGTCGCTGATTTCAGAGGGATTGAGGTTCATATGCGTAGACTCCTAGTTCAGTAGCGCGACGCTCATGGCGGCGAGTTTGCCGCGCACCGAGGCGTCGATGACCTGATCGCCGACAGCGATGCGCACGCCGCCGATCAATTCGGGATCGATCTCCACCGTCGCCTGGATCTTGCAGGCGAAGCGGCGTTCGAGATCGGCCACCAGCTTGTTCAGGGCCTCGGCGTCGAGCGGAAAGGCGGAGGCGATGATCGCCTCCTGAGTGCCTTCTTGTGCATTCTTCAATTCGACGAACAGGCTGCAGATCTCCGGCAGCACGCCGAGGCGGGTGTTGTCTACCAGGATGGTAGCGAAGTTCTGCTGTTCGGCCGAGAGCTTGGCGCCGAGGACATCGACGAAGAAGCGCGCCAGATCCTTGGTGAGCAGGCGCGGATTGTCGATGCAGCTGGCCATCTGCGGGTCGGCGGCGACCGCAGCCATGGTCGCCAGCGCGTCCGCCCAGGAGGCCAGCGCATTGCTCGCCAGCGCCACCTTGAAAGCGGCCTCGGCGTAGGGTCTGGCCAGGGTGAGGTTCTCGGCCATGGCGGCTTACAGCTCCGCTTTCAGGTTGGCGAGCAGCTCGGCGTGCACCTGGGGGTTGATCTCGCGGCGCAGGATGCGTTCGGCACCGGCGACGGCGAGCTTGGCCACTTCCTCGCGCAGTTCTTCGCGGGCGCGCTGGGCGGCGACGGCGGCTTCGCCTTCGGCCGCTTCGCGCGCTTGATTGATGATGCGGGCGGCTTCCAGCCGCGCCTCATCGATCAGCTGCGAGCCCTGCTTCTCGGCGCCGGCGCGAACTTCGGTGGCGCTCTCGCGCGCCTTGCGCATCTCCTCGACCACCCGCTTCTCGGTGTGCGCCAGCTCGCTCTTGGCCTTGTCCGCGGCCGCCAATCCGTCGGCGATCTTGCCCGCCCGCTCGTCCAACGCCTTCATGATCGGCGGCCAGACGAACTTCATGGTGAACCAGGCCAGCACGAAAAAGACGCCGAGCTGGCCAAACAGCGTTGCGTTCAGATTCACGGTCTTCCTCCTTCAAGCATCGGTGAATGCTTACTTGAGGATGAACGGGTTGGCGAAGGCGAACATCATCGCGATACCGACGCCGATCAGGAAGGCGGCGTCGATCAGGCCGGCGAGCAGGAACATCTTGGTCTGCAGGGCGTTCATCAGCTCGGGCTGGCGGGCCGAAGCCTCGAGAAACTTGCTGCCCATGATGCCGATGCCGATGCAGGCGCCGATGGCCCCCAGACCGATGATGATGCCGGCGGCGAGAGCGACGAATCCGAGAACGTGTTCCATGATGACTCCTTGACGGTAAATTGAGAATGAAAATCAGTGGCCTTCGTGCGCCTGCCCGATATAGACCAGGGTCAGCATCATGAAGATGAAGGCTTGCAGCGTGATGATGAGGATGTGGAAGATCGCCCAGATCGCGCCGACCGCGACCTGCAGCCCGAGCCCCCACCAAGTGGCGGTTGCGCCGAGCAGGGCGATCAGCATGAAGATCAGTTCGCCGGCGTACATATTGCCGAACAACCGCATCCCCAGGGAAATCGACTTGGCGGCGAACTCGATGATGTTGAGCAGCAGATTGAAGGGGTAGAGAAATATCTTGTCGCCGAAGGGGGCGGCGAACAATTCGTGCACGAAGCCGCCGATGCCCTTGATCTTGATGTTGTACCAGAACATCAGGAGCAGCACGCCCATGGCCATGCCCAGGGTGCCGTTCAGGTCGGCGGTCGGCACGACGCGCAGATAGGCGTGGTGATCGCCGCTGATGGTCTGCCAGATCAGCGGCAATCCATCGACGGGCAGCATGTCCATGGCGTTCATGAAGAACACCCACATGAAAACGGTCAGCGCCAGGGGCGCGATGAAGCTGCGATCGCCATGGACGATGGCCTTGGATTGCGATTCCACCATCTCGACCACGAACTCGATCGCTGCCTGCAGCCGTCCGGGCACACCGGAGGTGACCTTGCGGGCAACGATCGCCATGATCAGGATGGCGGCCAGGCCCATGGCCAGGGAGAAGATCAGCGTATCGACGTTGGCCAGGGAGAAGTCGATGATCTTCTCCTGCTTGTGGCCGCTGCTGGTCAGGTGCGTCAGGTGGTGGACGATGTACTCGGAAGCGCTGGGTGCTGCAACTGCTTCGTGTCCGGTCGCCATGGTCAATTCTTCAACAAGAGTGCCAACAGGTTCGCCTTGAGCGCCACAAACAACCCGATCAGCAGCGCCAGCCACTGCAGATCGGGCACCACCATCTGTGCGCCCACCAATAACGCCACGGTCGCCGCCACCTTGACCGCTTCTCCGATCAGGAAACTCACCGCGCTCGCGCGACCGCTTGCCGCTGTGGCAGACAGGCGCACGACGAACAGCAGGTTCGGCAACAGGTAGGCGAGACCGCCGGCCAACAGCGAAACGGCGCTACGCACTCCGAAGAACATCCCGGCGACAGCCACCGCGACCGCTACCAATGTCGCCTGCAACAAGACCGCCTTGAACATCCCATCCACCCACTGCGCGATAAATCGGGCTTATGCCGCCTCGCTCGATTTTGATCGCGGCGACCTCGTCAACAGCCCGCCGCCCTGCGCAAAACGCGGCATTATAGGGGGCCGGCCTGCCGAAGTCAAAGCGTTTGCTACGGCGCAACATCGCAGGCCAGTTCCTATATCTTTGTTTATAAACAGGACTTTGTCAGATGACGGACTCTTCGCAGGCCCCCGATGCGGCCGCGCGCAAGCCATCGCTGCTGGCGACGGACGCCAGCCGCAGCGAGGTCTGGGCTTGGGCGATGTACGATTTCGCCAATTCCGGCTACACGACGGTGGTCATCACCGCCGTGTTCAACGCCTATTTCGTCGGCGTGGTCGCGGACAACGCCGCCTGGGCCACCTTCGCCTGGACCGCGGCCCTGGCCGCCTCCTACGCAGCGATCATGCTCACCGCGCCCATCGTCGGCGCTTACGCCGACCTGCGCGCCGCCAAGAAGCGGCTGCTGGCCATCAGCACGGTCGGCTGCGTCCTGGCGACTGCGGCCTTGGCCGCGGTCGGCCCAGGCGACCTGGTCCTCGGCGTGGTGCTGATCGTCATTTCGAATTTCTTCTACGGCAGCGGCGAAAACCTGATCGCCGCTTTCCTGCCCGAACTGGCGCACGAAGACGGGGTCGGCACGGTCTCCGGCTGGGGTTGGAGTTTCGGCTACCTGGGCGGCCTGTTGAGCCTGGGGGCCTGTCTCGCGTACATCAGCTATGCCCAGGCTCGCGGTCTGCCCGCCGCCCATTTCGTGCCGGTCGCCATGCTGATCACGGCGGCACTGTTCGCTCTGGCCAGCCTGCCGACCTTTCTCTACCTGCGCGAGCGGGCTGTGGCGCAAGGTCCGGTTGGCGGGGCCTGGGCAGCGGCCGCTTGGCGCCGCTTGGCGCAGACCTTGCGCCAAGCGCACGAATTTCCCGACCTGCGACGCCTGCTTGCCTGCATCGTCTTCTACCAGGCTGGCATCCAGGCGGTGATCAGCCTCGCCGCCGTCTACGCCGAACAGGCGATGAAGTTCACCACCCAACAGACCCTGGTGCTGATCGTCGTGGTCAATCTGATGGCCGCCGCCGGCGCCTTCGCCTTCGGCTACCTGCAGGACAGGCTGGGCCACGTGCGCAGTCTGGCGCTGACCCTGGTCGGCTGGATCGCCATGACCCTGCTCGCCTGGTCGGCCACCGACGTCGCCCGCTTCTGGGGCGCCGCCACGCTGGCCGGCGTCTGCCTCGGCGCCAGCCAATCGGCGGCGCGGGCGGCGATCGCCGTCTTGAGTCCGGAGCGGCGGCGTGCCGAGTTCTTCGGCTTGTGGGGTCTGTCGGTCAAGCTCTCGTCGATCCTGGGGCCGCTGACCTACGGCCTGGTCACCTGGGTCACCGCTGGCGACCACCGCCTGGCGATCCTGGTCACCGGCGTCTACTTCGTGATTGGTCTGCTGCTCCTGGGCGGCATCGATCTGGCGCGCGGCAAGCGCAAAGCGCAGTCGGAGAACTAGCGCTTCAGCCTTTCTATGATCCCGTCGAGCTGTTCGAGGCTGGCGAAGCGAATCGATAACGAGCCCTCGCCGCTGGCCTTGGCCACCACCTTGACCTGGGCACCGATGGCGTCGGCGAGTTCTTCTTCGAGGCGCAGCAGATCGCGGTTCGGTTGGCGAGCGCCGTTCTTCTTTTCTGGCGGATGCAGCTGACGCGCCACCAGCCTTTCCGTTTCCCGCACCGACAGGCCCTTGCCCGTGACCAAGGCAGCGATCTTCACCTGGTCCAGCTTGGCCAGGGGCAGCAGCGCCCGGGCGTGACCCATGTCGAGGGTCCCGGCGAACAGCGCATCCTGCACCGGCTTGGCCAGATGCAG
>JAHFRE010000226.1 GCA_023258955.1 Sterolibacterium sp. | reverse complement strand
CGGTGGGGCAGATGGACGAGGTGACGCAGCAGAACGCGGCGCTGGTGGAAGAGGCGGCCGCTGCCGCCGAATCGCTCGAGGAGCAGGCGCGCGGCCTGGTCAAGGCGGTGGGTATGTTCAAACTGGCGGCGGGGCGCAGCCAGCCGGCGATGCCGATGCGCCGTCTGGCGGCACCGGCCGGCGCCGCGGCCGGGCGGGTACAGAAGAAGATTGCGCTTCCCGCCGCCAGCGCCGAGGAAGAATGGGAAGAATTTTGATGGACGACCGTATGGAGCTCGGCGCAGGTGGCTGACGACAACCGTCCCGCGCTCGGTGGGCGGGAGTTTCAATTCACCACCGCGGACTTCGAGCGGGTGCGCAAATTGATCTATGACCGCGCCGGCATCGCGCTGGCGCCGGTCAAGCAGGACATGGTCTACAGCCGCCTGGCGCGGCGATTGCGCGCCCACGGTTACACCACCTTCGCGCAATACCTCGCCCACCTCGAGCGGGGCGACGAGAAGGAGTGGGAGACCTTCACCAACTCGCTGACCACCAACCTCACCTCCTTCTTTCGCGAACCTCACCACTTCGTGATCCTCGCCCAACAGATGGCGAAGAGCAAGGAGCGGCCGTTTCGCATCTGGTGTTCGGCGGCCTCGACCGGCGAGGAGCCGTATTCGCTGGCCATCACCGCCTGCGAGGCGTACAAGAGTCTGACGCCGCCGGTGACCATCCTCGCCAGCGACATCGACACCAACGTCCTGGCCACCGCCGCCAAGGGGGTCTATGCCGCCGATCGCGTCGAGAAGATGGAATTGGAGCGGCTGCGCCAGTTCTTCCTCAAGGGCAGCGGCGCCCAGCAGGGACAGGTGCGGGTGCGCCCGGAACTGCAGAAGCTGGTGACCTTCACCCGCGTCAATCTGCTCGATGCGCGCTGGCCCTTGCAGGGCCCCTTCGATGCTCTGTTCTGCCGCAACGTGATGATCTATTTCGACAAGCCGACCCAGTACGAGATACTGAAGAAGTTCAGGCCGCAGCTGCGCGAGGACGGCTTGCTCTACGCCGGCCACTCGGAGAGCTTCCTGCACGCCGCCGACCAATTCCGCTCGCTGGGGCGCACCGTCTATGAACGAGCGGACATCAAGCGCTGACTTCCCGGCGGGGGTCGCCTCCGAGCATCTGGCCGGAAATCGCTATTTCGACCGCACCTTCGACATCGACGCGGTCAAGGTGCTGCCCGGCGAGTACTACGTCACCGCCACCAACCTGGTCGTGGTCACGGTGCTCGGCTCCTGCGTCTCCGCCTGCGTGCGCGACCGCAGCCGCGGCATCGGCGGCATGAACCACTTCATGCTCGCCGACGCCGGCATCGACAATCCCGCCAGCGCCTCGGCGCGCTACGGCAGCTTTGCCATGGAAGTGCTGATCAACCACCTGTTCAAGCTCGGCGCCCAGCGTGGCAACCTCGAAGCCAAGGTGTTCGGGGGCGGCCGGGTGATGGCCAGCCTGACCAGTTCCAACGTCGGCGACAACAATTCACGCTTCGTCCTCGACTACCTGAAGACCGAAGGCATCCCGGTGGTTTCCCAGGACCTGCTCGACATCTATCCGCGCAAGGTCTATTTCTTTCCCAAGACCGGTCGCGCCCTGGTGAAGAAGCTGGTGCGCCTGCACAACGAGACGGTGGCACGGCGCGAGAAAGAATACGCGGCCCGCCTGTCCGAGGCACCGGTCAGCGGCGACATCGAACTGTTCTGACGGAAACGCCATGTCCATCAAGGTCCTGATCATCGACGACTCGGCGCTGATGCGCGCCATGCTGACGGAAATCATCGGCGGTGCGCCCGACCTCGAGGTCGTAGGCAGCGCACCCGATCCGATCGCGGCGCGGGAGATGATCAAGTCGCTCAACCCCGACGTGCTCACCCTCGACGTCGAGATGCCGAAGATGAACGGCCTCGAGTTCCTCGACCGCCTGATGCGCCTGCGGCCGATGCCGGTGGTGATGATCTCTTCCCTGACCAAGCGCGGCTCGGAGGTGACCATGCAGGCGCTCGAGCTGGGTGCCGTCGATTTCGTGGCCAAGCCGCGCGCCGAGAGCGCCAGTCTGCTCGAGGCCTACGCCGAGGACATCCGCGACAAGATTCGCGCCGCCTGTGGCGCCCGCATCAAGCCGGCGCTGCGGCGGCTGGCGCCGGCGGTGGAGACAGGCCGCAGCGGCGGTGCGTCGCTCAGCCGGCGGGTGCTCGAGGAGAAGCTGATCGCCATCGGCGCCTCGACCGGCGGCACCGAGGCGATCAAGGAGGTGCTGATCAACCTGCCCGCCGAGGTGCCGGGCATCGTCATGGTGCAGCACATGCCGGAAACCTTCACCCCGTCGTTCGCTGCCCGACTCAACAACCTGTCGCGCCTGACCGTGATCGAGGCCAGGGGCGGCGAGCGCATCCTTCCCGGACAGGCCTACCTCGCCCCCGGACATTCGCACCTGCTGGTCAAGCGGGTGGGCGCGAGCTACGTCACCGAGCTGTCGCAAGCGGAGCCGGTCAATCGCCACCGACCGGCGGTGGATGTGCTGTTCCACTCCGTGGCGCAGCAGGTTCGCGGCAACGCCGTCGGTGTCATCCTCACCGGCATGGGCAAGGATGGCGCCCAGGGGATGCTGGAGATGCGCTCGGCCGGTGCCTGGAACATCGGCCAGGATCAGGAATCCTGCGTCGTCTACGGCATGCCGCGTGAAGCTGCCCAGGTCGGCGCGGTCGACGAAGTGGCGCCGCTGTCCCAGGTAGCAGAGCGCATCATGCAGCGCCTGCGCGGCGGCGCCTGACCGCTCCGCCCGGGTCCTGACGGTGGCCCGAAAGCGCTGGCCCCGCCCCGCCGGGCCTTGCCCGAGCGCCACCGCTTCAAGCTATAATCGGCGCTATCACCAAATGCCTAATGGCCGGATCCGCCCGGCGATGAGCATCTGAAGGGGACGGCATGTCCGACAATTTGCTGAGCAACATCGACGCGCGCACCCGCTTGGCCGGCACCAACAAGCTGGAGATCCTGCTGTTCGCGCTCGGCGTAGACAGCCGCACCGGTCGCCGCGAGACCTTTGGAATCAACGTGTTCAAGGTGCGCGAGGTGATGCGCACTCCGGCCATCACCGCGGCACCGGAGATGTCGGCGGCGGTGAAAGGCATGGTCTCGCTGCGCGGCACCCTGGTACCGGTGGTAGACCTCGCCGAGTACATCGGCATGCCGTCGGAAACCGCGCGCGACATCATGATCGTCACCGAGTACAACGGCCACACTCAGGGCTTCCTGGTCGAGGGCGTCGATACCATCCTGCGCCTGGACTGGTCGCAGATGCGGGTACCGCCGGAAATGCTCACCTCCAACCTGGGCGGTCTGGTCACCGCCGTCACCGAATTGCCCGATGGTCGCCTGGTGATGATGCTCGACGTCGAGCGGGTGCTCGCCGAGACAACCTCCTACGACGACGGCTTCATGTTCAAGGACCTGAAGCCGATCGAGAACGCCGACGTCACCGTCTTCTTCGCCGACGACTCGTCGGTGGCGCGCTCGCAGATCACGCGCACCCTCGACGCCCTGGGCATCAAGCACCACGGTGCGATCAACGGCCGCGCCGCTTGGGAGGAACTACAGAAGCTGGCGGCCTACGCGCAGAGTTCCGGCCGCCCGCTCAACCAACTGGTGCACGCCGTGCTGACCGACGTCGAGATGCCGGAGATGGACGGCTACATCCTGACCAAGAACATCAAGAGCGACCCGCGCTTTGCCGGCATTCCGGTGATCATGCACTCGTCGCTGTCGGGCACTTCGAACCAGACCCTGGGGATTTCGGTCGGGGTCGATGAATACGTTCCCAAGTTCGAACCGCAGCGTCTGGCGGAGACGCTCACCCGCCTGATCCACGTCAAGGCGCCTAGCGCCTGAGAGAGCGAGAACGTCCATGAACGCACAAGACAACTCCCTGCTCGAATCGGTCGATGGCCGCACCAAGCTGGCCGGTTCGAACCGCATGGAGATCCTGCTGTTCTCCCTGGGCACGCACGAGACCTTCGGCATCAACGTGTTCAAGGTGCGTGAGGTGAGCAAGACGCCGACCATCACCAAGGCGCCGAACATGCCCGCTGGGGTTGAGGGGCTGATCAGCCTGCGCGGCAACGTGATTCCGGTGCTGTCCTTGGCGCGGACCATGGGCCTGGTCGAGGCCCCGCCCGGCCTCGGTGAGGCGATGATGGTCACCGAGTACAGCAAGCGCACCCTGGGCTTCCTGGTGCACGCGGTGGACCGCATCATCCGCGTCGATTGGGATCGGGTGCGCGCCCCGGATTCGGTGTCGGCGGGCTCGGTCAACAACTTCATCACGGCGATCACCGAGCTGGACGACGGCAAGCTGGTGTCGATACTCGACGTCGAGCAGATCCTCGCCAACACCTTCGGCGAGGCCCCGGTCGGCGACATGGAGCGCCTCGACCCGGCGGTCGAGTACAACGTCTTCTTTGTCGATGATTCGACCGTGGCGCGCAAGAAGATCGCCGAAGTGCTCGACAAGCTGGGCATCAAGCACAAGCACGCGGTCAACGGCATGGAAGCGTGGACCCGGCTGCAGGGCATGGCGGCGCACGCCCAGCAGGCGCAGCGCGATCTGCTCGACGAGGTGCAACTGATCCTGGTCGACGCCGAGATGCCGGAAATGGACGGTTATGTGTTGACCAAGCACATCAAGAACGACGCCCGCTTCAACGGCATACCGGTGGTGATGCATTCCTCGCTGTCGTCGGAAGCCAATCGCGCCATGGGCAAGAGCGTCGGCGTCGATGCCTACGTGGCCAAGTTCGATGCCGACATACTCGCCGAGACTGTGCGACCGATGTTGATGAAAGCCCATAGGGACTGATACGAGATGCCTGCAGATCCAAGCAAGATAAAATTTCTGGTTGTCGATGACTTCTCGACGATGCGGCGCATCGTCCGCAACCTGCTCAAGGAGCTCGGCTACACCAACGCCGACGAGGCCGAGGACGGCGCCATCGCTCTGCAGAAATTGAAGGGCGGCGGCTACGACTTTGTCGTTTCGGACTGGAACATGCCCAATATGGACGGGCTGCAGCTGCTGCAGGCGGTGCGCGCCGACCCGGCCCTGAAGCATCTGCCGGTGTTGATGATCACCGCAGAGGCGAAGAAGGAAAACATCATCGCCGCCGCGCAGGCGGGCGCCCACGGCTACATCGTCAAGCCGTTCACGGCGGCGACGCTGAACGAGAAGCTGGCAAAAATATTCGAAAAGCTGGAGAGCGCCTCCGCCTAAGCAGCGGCCGCTGCCGCAGGGAGCTAGGGTTTTATGGCAAAACCGATCATCTTCGACGAGTCCGGCGACAGCCAGGACTTGCAGGCCCTGTTCGACAGCATCGCCGCCGGCAGCAGCGCGGCGGCGCCGCCGGTGGTGGCGGCGGTCGACGCCTCCGGCGACAGCGACGACCTGCAGGCGCTGTTCGACAGCGTCTCGGCGCAGCAGGCGCCGGCCGCCGGGCCCGACCAGGCGGCCGGCGAAGGCGAGGTATTCCAGCGCCTCGGCCACCTGACCCGCGATCTGCACAACACCCTGCGCGAGCTGGGCATCGACAAGGTACTAGACGGTGCCGCCAAGACCATTCCCGACGCGCGCGAGAGGCTCTCCTACATCGCCCAGATGACCGAGCAGGCGGCCAGCCGCGCCTTGAACGCGGTGGACATCGCGCAACCGATCCAGGACGGCCTGAAGAGCGATTCGGAAGCGCTGGGCGGGCGCTGGGAAAAGGTATTCACCAACCAATTGTCGGTCGAGGACTTCAAGGCCCTGGCCGCCGATACGCGCGAGTTCCTGCGCCGGGTGCCGCAGCAGGCGCAGGCGACCAGCGCCCAGTTGACCGAGATCATGATGGCCCAGGATTTCCAGGATCTCACCGGCCAGGTGATCAAGAAGGTGGTGGACATGGCGCAGACCATGGAGACGCAGCTGTTGAAGCTGCTGGTGGAAGCGATGCCGGAGGAAGTCCGCGCCGATGCGCCGGAAGGCCTTCTCAATGGTCCGGTGATCAACGCCTTGGGCCGGTCCGACGTGGTGACCAGCCAGTCGCAGGTCGATGATCTGCTCGAGAGCCTGGGCTTCTAGGGAGCAACAAGA
>JAHFRE010000047.1 GCA_023258955.1 Sterolibacterium sp. | reverse complement strand
CAACTACCAGTGCTACAAGGTCGTCGCCAAGTTGACCAAGTTCTTCAACACGACCCGGGTGCCGCTCGACGATCACATGCTCAACATCTACATCGAGGACGCGGCGCGCGACGTGGCGCAGCTGCGCTACCTGGCGGATGATTCGACCAACGTCAGCTCGCGCGTCAGGATTCCCGGTTACCAGGTCACCGGCTTCGCCAGCGTGGTCAAGCCGCACACCTACAAGACCACCTACGGCGACCCACGCCTGAGCCAGGACAAGCACACCACCTATTCCGAATACAACTTCGCGCTGACCATCAAGCGCGCCGGCATCGGCGTCTATCTGAAGTTGTTCATCGGCCTGTTCGCCGGCGTCGTGCTGACCATCGGCAGCTTCTTCATCCGCCCCTCGGACACCGGACCGCGCTTCGGCATTCCCTCGGCTGCCTATTTCGGCGCCGTCGCCAACACCTATCTGGTGAGTTCCCTGCTGCCCTCGTCGGGGCAGTTCGGGCTGGCCGATTTCGTCACCGGCATCGGTCTGTTCACCATCTCGCTGTGCGTGCTCGCCTCGCTGATGTCCGGCTACTTCTTTCTCCGCACGGAGGAGAAAGACCTGTCGCGCGAACTCGACCGCGTCTCCTGGATGGCCATCGGCCTGGGCTTCCTGATCATCAACATCGTCCTGCCCATCGCGGCGTTTCGCTGAGATGATGAACGCCTGGAGGGTCCAGACGCGCGGGCAACGGTTGTTTCTGTGCGCCTGGTGGGCGCTGTTGACCGCCGTCGCGCTCTTTGCCGGCGCGACGCTGAGCCTGCAGCAGAGCGCCAATCTCAGCGCTTCCAAAGCGCGGCACGAGGCGCGCATGGGGGTGGGCGCGGCCGAACCGGGGCAGACCCAGCCGGAGCAGACGCCGCCGCCGGGCCACGAGAAGGACCAGCCGCAGACGGTCAAGGTCGGCATCTACCTCGACCGGATCGCCGAAATGTCGATCGTCGGTTCGAGCTGGAAGGCGGACTTCTACGTGTGGTTCTCCTGGCAGGGCGATGAACTCAATCCCGGCGAGACGTTTCAGGTGGTCAACGGCGAGATCCTGTCGAAGACCCTGGTCGATAAACGCGACGAGGGCAAGAATCACTACGCCCTGTATCGGACCATGGTGGCGATCACCAAGAATTTCGACGTGACCCGCTTCCCCCGCGACGACCACATGCTGACCATCTCCATCGAAGACGCGGCGCGGCAGTCCTATCAGCTGCTCTACCTGACCGACGAAGAGGCGTCGGACATCAGTTCGCGCGTCGCCGCCTCGGGCTACAAGATCTTGAGCAAGGTGGCCAGCGTCAAGCCGCACTCCTACAAGACGGCGCGCGGCAACCCCGGCCTGCCGGTCAACTTCCGCGCCACCTATTCCCAGTTCTCGCTCGGCGTCTGGATCGCTCGCCCCTCCTGGGGCCTGTTCTTCAAGCTGACCGGCATCCTCTACGCCGCCGTGACCATGGCGCTGCTGGCGCTGTTCGTCCGTGCCTCCTGCGATCGCCTGGCGCTGCAGACCGGTGCCATCTTCGCCGCCGCGGCCAACGCCTACATCACCGCCAGCCTGATTCCCGACACCGGGGTCGCGACCCTGGCCGACCAGATGAACTGGATCGGCATCGTCTGCATCGGCGTGGCGCTGCTCGCAGGGATCATCTATCAATACCATTTCGAGAACGTCGCAGAGCGGGCGGCGACCAGCAAGCTGTTCGACCTGTCGACCTTCGCCCTGATGGCCGCCCTGTTCATCGGCTTGAATCTGGTGGTGCCGCTGTCGGCGTCGCTGTAGCGCGCTGACGCCCATGACCGGCAAACATCGTCGCTCCATCCTTTGATGCGCAAGCCGCCGAAGGCCCTGCTCGTCTTCCTCGTCATCGTCGGTCTGGCGGCGCTCGGCTACTATGGCCGCGGCTACCTGAAGCTGCTCGGTCCCCCTGAAAAATGTTGGGAGATCAAGGAAATGGACGGCCAACTGTACAAGGTGAACCCTTGCACCGGGCGCTTCTTGCTGCTCGGCGACGTGCCCGGACGCTGAGGCCCGATCGCCGCGGTGAACGATCACTCATTCAGTCAATGCACTATGCTGCGTGTTGCGCTGTTTCAATGCACTTGATTGCATCGCCGGTGTATAATCGGCGCTCTTCTAGGGGGTCTCGCACCAGTCCATGGATGACGCTTTTCTCGATCGCGAAGCCTGGCAACGCATGCTCGAGCGGGAGGGCGTTCGCTCCAGCGCGCAAGGCATCGCCGTCGGCCTGCTGCGCCGCGACGACTATCGCGGCAGGTGCGGCACGCTGTTGGTCTGGGAGCAGGGCGCTTGCGGCTTGCACGCCGCCTTCCGTCCCTACGCGGGCGTGGCGCCCGACGACCTGGGCCTGCTGTTGGTCGCCGACGACCCGGCCCTCGCCAGCCTGCGCGAGCAAGGCTTCGCCAGCATGGCGCCGCTGATCCGGCGCCGCCGCCTCGATCCCTACATCCTGAAGACCATGGACCAGCTGGAGGCGGGCGGCCTGGCCGATTTCGTCGAAGACCTGGCCCTCAACCCGCCGCACCACTGATGAGCCAGCGATTCGGCGAACTGCAGGCCTGGCAGGCGATGCTCGATCGCCACGCCGAGCTGTTCTCCGAGATGAACCCCGGCTCGCGCGTCGGCTTCGTCGCCCGCGCCGACTCGGGCATGCTGCCGGGCAAGCACATCGCCGCCGCCCAGGCGGCCGTGGGCAGCGGCACCATGCTGGCCTGGGAGCGCCAGGGCGCCGGCATGGTGGCGGCGAACGTCGCCTTCGGCGGTATCAGCGACGCCGGCGTAGACCTGCTGTTCGTCGCCGAAGACGAGGCGCTGGAGGCGATGCGGGTTTCGCTTCCCGGCGAAACCTTGAGCGTGGTCAAACGGCTGATCCGCAAAGGCGGCATCATGTTCTACGTGATGAAGAACAAATACCAGTTGCAAGACGCCGGCTACGAAGAGTTTCTCGACTCGCTGGGCCTGGCCTTTCTCGGGGCCTGCCGGTGATCTTCCTGAACCCGCTCGGCGCGCCCCAGCTCGCCTGCGATCACTGCGGCTGCCGCTGGTTCGCGCGGGTCGAAGGTGCGACCTGCTACGAATGCGGTAGCGAGGTGACGCCGGAGAACATGGCCGAGTACCAGGTGGCGTTGACGCGCTTTGCGGCGCAGAACCCGAACTTATCCCAACCAGATCGATAGACGAGGAACAGCAGATGAATTTCGGATTGACGGAAGACCAAAGGATGATGCAGGACATGGCCAGGGACTTCGCGAAGAAGGAGATCCTGCCGACGATGAAGGAAGACGAGGCGAACCACACCTTCCGTCCCGAACTGGTGCGCAAGATGGGGGCGCAGAGCTTCTTCGGCTGCGGTCTGCCCGAAGAGTACGGCGGCAACGGCTACGGCTTCCTCGAGTCGGTGATCCTGGCCGAGCAGTTCGCCAAGGTCAGCGCCTCCTGGCGCCTGCCCTTCAACATGCAGAACGTCGGCCCGGCGATCACGGTCAACAAGTTCGGCACGCCGGAGCAGAAGCAGCGCTTCATCCCCAAGTGGGTCAGCGCCGAACACTTCGGCTTCTTCGCCATCACCGAGCCCAACTCCGGCTCCGACGTGGTCAGCATGCGCACCAATGCCGTCGATCGCGGCGACCACTGGGAGATCAACGGCCAGAAGATGTGGATCTCCAACGCCCACGTCGGCGACTGGGGTCTGCTCTACGCCATCACCGACCGCGCCGCCGGCTATAAGGGCATGACCTGCTTCATCATCAATCTCAAGGACAATCCCGGCATCACCACCGCGCCGATCGAGACCAAGCTCGGCCTGCACTGCGCGCCCACCGGCGAGATCGCCTTCAACGCCGCCAAGATCCCCAAGGACTCGGTGCTGGGGAAGGTCGGCGACGGCTTCCAGATCTGCATGTGGCAGTTGAACAACACCCGCATCAGCTGCGCTGCCGGCGGCATCGGCATCGCCGGCGCGGCGATCGAGGCGGCCATCGGCTACGCCAACGAGCGCACCCAGTTCGGCAAGAAAATCGGTTCCTACCAGATGATCCAGGCGCAGATCGCCGACATGGTCGCCGAGCACGAGGCGGCCAAGCTGCTCGTCTATCGCGCCGCCTGGTTGAAGGACCAGGGCCTGCCCAACCAGCACGAGACCTCGATGGCCAAGCTGTTCGCCTCCGAGTCGGCCGTGCATTGCGCCCTGGACACGATGAAGATCTTCGGCAGCTACGGCTTCTCCACCGAGTACCCGGCCGAGCGCTTCCTGCGCGACGCCCAGTCGCTGCGCGTGGTCGAGGGCACCAGCAACATCCAGAAGACGATCATCGCCGGCATTTCCATGGGCGATGCGGTCAACCGTTGATTCCTTCCTGCCACGAGCTTGGGTGACATGATGAGCAAAGAGAAGAGCAAGCCTAAGAAGCATCCTCTGGGCATCACCGAGGTGGTCCTGCGCGACGCGCACCAGTCGCTGCTGGCCACCCGCATGCGCATCGAGGACATGCTGCCGATCGCCGCCAAGCTCGACCAGGTCGGCTTCTGGTCGCTGGAGAGCTGGGGCGGCGCGACCTTCGACGCCTGCATCCGCTACCTCGGCGAGGACCCCTGGGAACGGCTGCGGGCGATGAAGAAGGCGATGCCCAAGACGCGCCAGCAGATGCTCTTCCGCGGTCAGAACATCCTCGGCTACCGCCACTACGCCGACGACGTGGTGGAGAAGTTCGTCGAGCGCTGCGCGGTGAACGGCATCGACGTGTTCCGCGTGTTCGACGCGATGAACGATCCGCGCAACCTGGAGACGGCCATCCGCGCGGTGATCAAGCAGGACAAGCATGCGCAGGGCACGCTCTCCTACACGGTGAGCCCGGTCGACACCATCGACAAGTGGGTGGATCTGGGCAAACGCATCGAGGACATGGGTTCGCACTCGATCTGCATCAAGGACATGGCCGGCCTGCTCACCCCCTACGTCGCCTTCGAGCTGGTGAGCCGTCTCAAGGCCGCGCTGAAGATCCCGATCCACATGCAGTGCCACGCCACCACCGGCATGTCCACCGCCGCCTACCTCAAGGCGGTCGAAGCGGGCGTGGACAACGTCGACACCGCCATCTCCTCGATGAGCATGACCTACGGCCACTCGCCCACCGAGAGCCTGGTGGCGATCCTGGCCGGCACCGAGCGCGACACCGGCCTGGACATGCTCTTGCTCGCCGAGATCGCCGACTACTTCCGCGAGGTGCGCAAGAAGTACGCGAAGTTCGAAGGCTCGCTGAAGGGGGTGGACGCCCGCATCATCATCGCCCAGGTGCCCGGCGGCATGCTCACCAATATGGAGAGCCAGTTGAAGGAGCAGAACGCCGGCCACCGCATGGCCGAAGTTCTCGCCGAGATCCCCCGGGTGCGCGAGGACCTGGGCTTCATCCCCCTGGTCACGCCGACCTCGCAGATCGTCGGCAGCCAGGCCGTGATCAACGTCCTGACCGGCGAGCGCTACAAGTCGATGACCAAGGAGACCGCCGGTGTTCTGAAGGGCGAGTACGGCGCCACCTCGGCGCCGGTGAACAAGGCCTTGCAGGAACGCGTGCTCGCGGGCGCCAAAGCCATCACCTGCCGCCCGGCCGACCTGTTGAAGCCGGAGATGGACAAGCTCACCGCCGAGCTGCGCGACATCGTCGCCAAGAAAAAGATCAGGACCGGGGTGCACGAGGTCGAGGACGTGCTGACCTACGCGCTGTTCCAGCAGGTGGGCCTCAAGTTCCTCGAGAACCGCGACAATCCCGCGGCTTTCGAACCCGTGCCGAGCGAGCAGGACGCCGCGCCCAAGGCAGCAGCTCCCGCGATGTCTGGCGGCGAAGTGTTCACCGTCACCGGCCGCGGCCAGAGCTTCCAGGTCCAGGTCTCGACCACCGGCGCTGCCGGCGCTGCGGCTGCAGCAGCGGCCATGTCGGGTGCAGGTATTGCAAACTCGCCAACAGCTGCCGCCGCCGCTCCCGCGGCCGCTGCGAGCCAGGGTTCGCCGCTGGCAGGCAACATCTGGAAGGTCGAGGTCGAAGCCGGACAGAGCGTCGAAGAGGGCGATCTGCTGTTCGTGCTCGAAGCGATGAAGATGGAGTACGAGGTGTTGGCCGACCGCGCCGGCAAGATCGCCGAGGTGCTGGCGAAGAAGGGCGACGCGGTGGCCAAGGGCCAACCCCTGGTCTCCTTCGCCGGCGCTGCCGGCGCTGCCGGTGCTGTTGCGCCTGCCGCCGGCGCAGCCGCGCCGTCGGCACAGCCGGCCGCCGCGGCTGCCAAGGGCGGCGTACCGGCGCCGCTCGCCGGCAACGTCTGGAAGATCGAGGTCAAGGAAGGGCAGAAGGTGCAGGAAGGCGATCTGCTCCTGATCCTCGAAGCGATGAAGATGGAGAACGAGATCATCGCCGAGCGCGACGGCACCGTCGGCCAGATCCTGGTGCAAGAGGGCAACAAGGTCGCCATCGGGCAGATCCTGCTGACCTTGGTTTGATAGACAGATAAAGGAAGAGCCATGCCACGCAAACAGACCCCGCTGCGCCCCTACTTCGAGAAGATGGCGGACATCGGCAAGCCGCTGTCCGAATCGGAGATGAAGCGCGCCAAGGAGAACCTCGAACTGGTGCGCGAGCAGGAGGAAATCCTGGCCAAGGAGAACGACCGGGTGAAGAAGGCCGGCATCCCCGCGGCGAAGATCCACGAGCGCGGCGGCATGACCATCTACGACCGGCTCGACTACCTGGTCGACGAGGGAACCTGGCATCCGCTGCACACGCTCTACAACCCCCAGGACAACGAAGAGGGTTGCACCGGGGTGGTCAACGGCATAGGAAAGATCGAAGGCAAGTGGGCGGTCATCATCGGCTTCGACAACAAGGTGATGGCGGGCGCCTGGATCGCCGGTCAGGCCGAGAACATCCTGATGGTCACCGACATGGCCAAGCGCCTGCACGTGCCCCTGGTCTGGCTGACCAACTGCAGCGGCGTCAAGCTGATGGAGCAGGAGACGGTCTACGCCGGTCGCCGCTCCAGCGGCGCGCCCTTCTTCCGCCACGCCGACCTCAACCACCTGGGCATCCCGATACTCAACGGCATTTACGGCACCAACCCCGCGGGCGGCGGCTACCAGGGCATCAGCCCGACCATCCTGATCGCGCACGAGGGCGCCAACATCGCCGTGGGCGGCGCCGGCATCGTCGGCGGCATGAATCCCAAGGGCCACATCGACGCCGAAGCGGCGCGCGCCCTGATCGACGCCACCAAGGGCTTCAAGGCCAAGGATCCGGGCCGCGTCGAGACCCACTTCGACCAGACCGCCTACTTCCGCGAAGTCTATGAATCCGAAAAGGGCGTGCTGAACGGCATCAAGGACTACATGCGGATGATGCCGGCCTTCGATCCGACCATGTTCCGCGTAGCAAGCCCCGCCGAGCCCAAGTTCCCGGCGACCGATCTCGACGCCATCCTGCCGGCCAACCAGAAGCGCACCTACGACGCGATCCAGATCCTGGCGCGCCTGACCGACAACAGCGAGTTCATGGAATACCGTCCCGACTACGGCCGCGAAGTGTTCACCGGCATCGCCAAGATCGACGGCTTCCCGGTCGCCTTCATCGGCAATCGCCAGGGCGTCTTCCCCGACTATCCCGAGTACGCCAAGGGCGCCTACCCCGGCGTCGGCGGCAAGCACTATCGGCAGGGCCTGATCAAGCAGGGCGAGTTCGTGACGCTGTGCGGTCGCGACAACCTGCCCATCGTCTGGCTGCAGGACACCACCGGCATCGACGTCGGCGACCTGGCCGAGGAAGCCGAACTCCTGGCCCTGGGCCAATCGCTGGTCTACTCGATCGAACAGACCGATCTCGCGATGATGTGCGTCGTGCTGCGCAAGGGCACGGCCGCCGCCCACTACATCATGTGCGGGCCGCAGGCCAACAACAACAACACCTTCACCCTGGGTACGCCGCTGACCGAGATCTACGTCATGCACGGCGAGACGGCCGCCGCCGCTTCCTACGCGCGGCGTCTGGTCAAGGAAGAGGAGGGCGGTCGCGACATCACGCCGACGCTCGACAAGATGAACCAGATGATCCAGGACTACCAGGACAAGTCGCGCCCGGCCTATTGCGCCAAGAAGGGTTTCGTCGACGAGATCGTGAACCTGACCGCCCTGCGCAAATACATCCAGGCCTTCACCGGCGCCAACTACCAGAACCCGAAGTCGATCACGCCGGTGCACCAGATGCTGCTGCCGCGCATCATCAAGGGTTGAGCGCGAAAAATAATACACCATCATGTATATCTTGGGTAATATAATGGCATAGCGTTCCCGGGTGCGAGCTGCCGCGATGAGACCGTTGCCGGTGTGGAAGACTGTCCTGGTCTCGGCCATCTTCGCCGCGCTCGCTGCGCTGCTGGCTTGGCAGCGAGCGGCGCCGGAAGCGCAGGCCAGCGTCGCCTCGGCGCAGAAGGTCACTGTCGCCTTCTCCAGGCAGCCGCAGAGCACGCTGCTCCAGGTTGCCTTGGCCAAGGGTTATTTCGCCGCCGAAGGGCTCGCCGTCGAGCCCCTGATCCTGAGCTACGGCAAGCAGG
This sequence comes from Sterolibacterium sp., assembly GCA_023258955.1. Lineage (GTDB taxonomy): Bacteria > Pseudomonadota > Gammaproteobacteria > Burkholderiales > Rhodocyclaceae > CAIYYX01. Next base: position 12,563 of record JAHFRE010000047.1, on the reverse strand, counting down.
CACTCGAGGCGCTGCTCGAAGACAGGGCCGACTTCGCGGCGGTCGCCGAGACCCCGATCATGTTCAGCGTGCTGCGAGGCAACAAGCCGATGGTGATCGCCATGATCGAAGCGAGTTCGCTGAACGACGGCATCGTCGCTAGAACAACCGGAGGCCTGGCCAGCGCGGCCGACCTCAAGGGCCGGCGCGTCGGCTTCACCCCCGGCACCACCTCGGACTTCTTCCTCGATTCGCTATTGACCGCGAACGGTCTTACCCGCAGCCAGGTCAAGGCGGTGCCGCTGCAACCGGACGAAATGGAAGACGCCCTGGTCGCCGGCAGGGTGGACGCGGTGTCGACCTGGAACTACACCCTGGCCCGAATCGCCAAGCGCCTCGGTGCAGAGGCGATCGTCTTCAACGACCGGGAGATCTACACCGAGACCTACAACATCGCCGTGCGGCAGCGCTTGCTCGACAGCGATCCGCAGGCGGCCGAGCGCTTCCTGCGCGCCCTGATCCGGGCCGAGACCTTGGTCGCGCAGCAGCCGCGCGAGGCGCAGATGATCATGGCGGCGGCCACCCAGGTCGATCCCGAACTGATTCGCGAGGTCTGGAACGCCTTCAGCTACAACGTCGTGCTCGACCAGACGCTGCTCCTGGCGCTGGAGGATGAAGCGCGCTGGGCCATGGCCAGCGGCCTGAGCGCGAACAAGACCATGCCTGACTTCCGCGCCCACATCCAGCGCGCCAGCCTCGGCGCAGTCAAGCCCGACGCGGTCAGGATCACCCGGTAGGGCGGCGTGCGCGTTGTCACCCAGCTTCGCACCATTGCCGCGGCCACGACCGTCGCCGTGGTCGCGCTGGCGGCGGTGCTCTACGGCTCGCTGGGCGAATTTCGGGCGGCGGAACTGGAACACGATCTGGTCGAGGGGATCAGCGCCCGTGCGCTCGAACGTGCTTCCTTGGGCGATCGCTACCTGCACTACCGCGAACCACAGTTGCGCCAGCAGTGGGAAGCCAACAAGCGCGAATCCGATGCGCTGATCGTCAAGGCCCAGGACCGATTCCAGCAAGCGGAAGACCTGCAGCGGGTCGAGGGCTTGCGTGCGCACGTCGAGCGCAGCGCCGACATCTTTCGCCGCATCGCTGCCAACAGCGATCGAGTCCAGGCGGCGGCTGCAAGTTCGTCGGTCTGGCTGGCGCTGGAGCGGCGGCTGGCCAGCCAGTTGTTGCTGCGCGACGCCGCGGTGCACGACGCCGCCAGCCGCCTGCAGGAAGCCAGCGAACTGCGCCTGGCGAACGCTTACCGACACCTGCTCGAGGCCCTGGGCCTGTTCGCCAGCGTCGTGGCGTTCGCCACCGTCGGCAGCGCCGTCTACCTCAGCACCCTGATCCGCAAGCGCCTGGTACCGCTGCACGCCGCAGCGCAGACCGTCGCCGACGGCGATCTGTCGCAGCGTATCGGGCTCGACCAGCGAGACGAGTTCGGTGAGCTGGCGGCTGCGCTCAACGCCATGACCGACAGGTTGCAGGACCACGCCAGAGAGCTCGAGGCGGAGATCGCCGAGCGCAAGCGGGCGGAAGCCGCGGCGCTCGCCGCCAAGGCCGAGGCGGAGCGGGCGAACCAGGCCAAATCACGCTTTCTCGCCGCCGCCAGCCACGATCTGCGCCAGCCGCTGGCGGCGCTGTCGCTCTACGTCGGCCTGCTCAAGAACCGCGTGTCGGCGGACGGCGGCAAGGTGGTGGCCAACGTCGAGGACTGCGTCGCCAGCCTCTCCGAACTGCTCAGCAGCCTGCTCGACGTGAGCAAGCTCGACGCCGGCGTGGTCACGCCCAGGCCTGTGGACTTCGCCGTCGACGAGGTGTTGACCAGCCTCATCGCCCTCCACGCCAGCGAGGCACAGATGAAGGGCCTGCAACTGCACGCGCGACCCAGCGGCGTCGTCGTGCGTACCGACAAGCAGCTGTTCATGCGCATCGTCGGCAACTTCGTCGCCAACGCCGTTCGCTACACCGAACGCGGGTCCGTGCTGATCGCCTGCCGGCGGCACCAGGGCAAACATTGGGTCGAGGTCTGGGACACCGGCGTCGGCATCGCCGAGGATGAGATCGGCGTCGTGTTCGAGGAGTTCAGGCAACTCGGCGACGACGCGCGCAACCGCGGCAGCGGTCTGGGGTTGGCCATCGCAGCCAAGACCGCGGTCCTGCTCGGTCTGCGGATCAGGCTGCGCTCGCGGCTGGGTCGCGGCTCCATGTTCGCGATCGAGCTGCCCGCAGCTGCAGCCACCAGCGCCGAGCAAGCGCCGCCGGGCGAGACGACGCTTGCCACCAGGACGCTGCGCATCGGACTGGCCGAAGACAACGCCATGGTCCAGGGTGCCTTGATCCTGGCCTTGCGCGGCGCCGGTCACCAGGTGGTCGCCGCTGCCGACGGCAGCGCCTTGCTGGCCGCGCTCGCGGGCCGGTCGCCCGATCTGTTGATCTGCGATTTCCGCCTCGCCGCCGGCGAGAGCGGTTTCGACGTGATCGCCGCAGCGCGCGCCGAATTCGGTGCCGAGCTGCCGGCCATCCTGATCACCGGCGATACCGATCCGGGGCTGGTGCGCAGCATGGCCGACCGGGGCATCGCCGTGCATTTCAAACCGATGCAGATCGAAGCGCTGCTGGCGACGGTGGCCAGCGCCAGCGAACGGCGACAAGACGTGGCTGCCGGCGGGCTGCGCCGACTGGCCGTGGCCAGTCTCGATTATTGAGCCCCGTCAAGTACAGCGGAGGTTCGCCTGACTTAGCATCGGCGCCATGCTGCGCTCGTTCCGCCCATCCCTGAAGCGCGCCTCCGCGCGCTGGCCCCTGTTCCTCGCCTGCTTGGCGCTGGGCATGAACCTGCTCAGCGCTGCGGCTGGCCCGCTGCCGGCGCTGGCGGGCGGCGAGGCCTTGCTCGGGGTGGTGTGCAGCAGCCACGGCTTGGTCGAACCTCGGCGCAGCGATTCAGCGCCGGCCTCGAAGCACGGCGGCGACCACCAGTGCTGCAAGCTCTGCGCCGTCGGTGCGCCGCTGGCGGCTGCCCAGCCGGTGCTGGCCTCGTTTACCCCGCCGTTGCTGTCGCGCCAGCTGCCGCGGTTGTCGCCGAGACGAGCGGCCGTCGCCGCCGTCAGCGCGCACCGGCCGCGCGGCCCACCCCTCGTCTGATCGGTTCGTAGTTCGCCAGGCTTCGCCGCGCCGGTAACGGGGCGGCGTTGCAAACACGCCTTGACACCGATGGGATGGATATGAAATCACGCACATTGAACGCGCTGGCGGTGCTGTCGCTCGCCGCCCCGACGCTCGCCCAGCGGGCGGCGGCGGTCGAAGCGAGCGAGGTGGTGCTCGTTGCCGCCAGCCGCAGCCAGACCTCGGTCGCGGACATGCCGCTCAACACCACGGTGCTCGGCCGAGTGCAGATCGACAGCGCGCCGGCGCAGAGCCTAGACCAGTTGCTGCGCGGCGTTGCCGGCCTCAACTTCACGGGTGTTCCGGCTGCCCAGTCGGACCCGACCGGTCAACAAACCAGGATGCGCGGCATGGGCAACGCCAAGGTGCTGGTGCTGCTCGATGGCGTGCCGATCCACGATCCGTTCTATCTGACCACGCAGTGGTTCAAGCTGCCGCTGTCGAACATCGAACGGGTCGAGGTGGTGCGCGGCGGGATATCCAGTCTCTGGGGCAATATGGCGACAGCCGGCGTCGTCAATATCGTGTCGCGGCGGGCCGCCGACGACGCCGCTGAGTTCTCCGCCAGCCTCGGATCCTACGGCAGCAGCAATCTGGCCGTGAGCAAGAACTTTGCAGCTTCCGCGGCGCTGTCCTTCAACCTGGCGATCGATCGCTTTCACGCCGCGGGCTACCAGACCACCGCCGCGGCATACCTTTGGCGCTTTCCCGCCAAGCAACCGGTGGATGCCAAGAACAGCAACGTGCAACTGACCGCCTACTTCCAGCCCGCGCCCGAGCTCAAAGGCCAGCTGCGGCTCGGCTACCACCTCCAGGACCAGGAGATCAGCTACCGCTACGGCCGCAATCTGCAAGACAGTCCGGACCTCTCCGCCAGCCTGAGCAAGCAACTCGACCACCGCAGTAGCGTGACGGCCAACGCCTGGGCGCAGAACGTCAAGTTCGAAAAATACAACGGCGCCAGCTGCTACTGGCAGGCGACGGGAACAAGGTGTCCGACCAGCACGACGGTGACGAGCGACAACATCAATGGCGACATCGTCCAGTACTACAGCCAGTACGGATCGCAGCGCTACAGCGAGCGGGGCGGTGCGCTCACCTATTCGATTACCCCGGGCGGCGGCTGGAACGGTTTTCAAGTCGGCGTCGATCACCGCCAACTCCGTGCCGACGATCTCGAATATTTTTACTCGGCACCAGCGGTGGCGAACGCGCCGCAAAATTTCAACAGCAGCACCCACGGCGTCGGCGAGCAGCGCTTCGACGGACTCTTCGCGCAGACCAAGCTATCCCCGAGCGACGAGCTCGAGCTCAGCTTGAGCGCTCGCTACGATGCCTGGCGCAACAGCGGCCGCAACAACACGCGGACGACCGCTGCCGGTCTGGTCACCGGCGGCGCCCTCGCCGAGACGACGGCCAGCGCCTTCGATCCCAGCCTTGCCGCCCGCTACGAGCTCGGCGCGCGTTGGTCGCTGCGCGCCGCCGCCTACAAGGCGTTCCGTGCGCCGGGCTTCAACAACCTGACCCGCACCTTCGGTACCGGCTCGGCCACCACCATCGCCAATCCCGATCTCGGTCCGGAGAACCTCAAGGGTTGGGAACTCGGCACCGACCATCGCGGCGACGTCCTGTCCCTCGGCGCGACCTATTTCCACTACGACTTACAGAACATGATCGCGACCTACACGGTCAAGGCCGCGTCGGCGAACATTCCGGCGCAGGTGACGACGATCTGCGGCGCGGTCGTGGCCGGCGGTTTTTCGAACTGCGGCGGCGCGACGACCACCTCGGTCAGCTTCTATACCAACGACCAGGACGGTCAAGCGCACGGACTCGAGCTGAGCGGGCGCTGGCGGCTGCGCGACACGCTGACCGTGGACGCGAATCTCACCCGCACCGAGACCTATCTGACGCGGCGCGGCGCCGTCGTCACCGATCCCCTCGGCGTGCAGCTGGCGGCGGTGCCGCGGGATGTTGCCACCCTGGGCGCCACCTGGAAACCGGACAACAAGCTGCGCGCCTACGCCGAGCTGCGCTACATCGGCCCCATGGCGATAGACACCACCAGCGTCGTCGGCACCAGCTTCGGCCAGGGCGGGGTCAGCGTGTTCAACCTCAGCACCAACTACGCCTGGGACCAGCGTAGCGAGTTGTTCGCCAGCGCCGTGAACCTGCTAGACAAGCAATACTCGGAGAACAGCTACAAATACAATCAGGCCTACAATCGCATCCTGTCCCAGCCGCGCGCCATCACGCTCGGCGTCAAGCTGCGCTTCTGAACGCCGCCATCATGAAGACAAAGTTTGCCAAATCCGCTGTCGTGACCTGCCTGCTGCTCGCGGCCGCCATCGCCCACGGGCACGAGAGCCATACGAGCTCCGTCGCGGCGCCGCGCAGCGAGTTCGGCGCGTCCGCTGCCTTCGCCGCCGATGGCAGCCTGTGGGCTGTCGCCAAAGCGGGCGGCCACGTCGTGCTGCGCCGCTCGAGCGACCGCGGCGGCAGTTGGTCGGACCCGATTCGGGTCAACGCCGCGACCGAAGCGATCGCCGCCGACGGCGACGCCAGGCCCAAGATCGCGCTCGGCGCCCAGAATGAGATCTACGTCAGCTGGACCCAGCCGCTGTCCCGCCCCTACAGCGGCCACATACGCTTCGCGCGCTCGGTCGACGCCGGTGCGAGCTTCAGCGCACCGCTGACCGTGAACCGCGACCGGGCCGAGATCACCCACCGCTTCGACGCGCTGGCGGTGAACGCCGAAGGCAAGGTGTTCGTCGCCTGGATCGACAAGCGCGACCAGGAGCTGGCCAAAAAAGCGCAGCGCAACTACCGCGGCGCGGCGATCTACGTCGCCGTCTCGGGCGACCGTGGCGAGAGCTTCGGCAGCGAACAGCGCGTCGCCGACCACAGCTGCGAATGCTGCCGCATCGCCCTGGCAGCGAATCCCGACGGCAGCGTCTGGGCGCTCTGGCGCCACGTCTTCTCGCCCAACGTGCGCGACCACGCGGTTGCGCGCATCGCCGCCGATGGCACGCCGGGGCCGATCAAACGCGCCACGGCCGACGACTGGCGGATCGACGCCTGTCCGCACCAAGGCCCCGGCCTCGCCGTCGACGCCGAAGCGGGCGTGCACGCGGTGTGGTACACGGGTGGGCCGCGCGGCGGGGTCTTCTACGGTCGCATTGGCACCGACGCCAGCATCGGGACCGACGCCAGCGGCGCCGCAGCCAGCGTGTCCAACCGGCGCCGGCTGGGCGGCGACGGCGCGGCTCACGCCGACATCGTCGCCGCCGGTCGCCGCATCCTCGTCGTGTGGAAGGAGTTCGACGGACGCGAGACCCAGCTCAAAGCCAGCGTCTCCGACGATCTCGGCGCCACCTGGCGCGACCGCCTGCTCGCTGCCACCAACGGCGCTTCGGACCAGCCGCGGGCGCTGGCGCATGGCAACCGCTTCCTGGTCTTCTGGCACAGCGCCGAGCGTCCCTTCGCCACCTTCGAGGCGCCATGAGCCGCGGCCTGTTCCTGCTGCTGCTGACGATCAGCTGCAGCGCGCTCGCGTCCGGCGAGTTCAAGCCCTTCACCGCGCAGAGCGTGCGCGAGATCGGCGAGGCGCAGGCCGGCCGGCCCCTGGTCCTCGTCTTCTGGTCGGCGAGCTGCGCGCCCTGCATCAAGGAATTGCCGCGCTGGAGCGCCTGGCAGAAGAAGCACCGTCGCGCCGCGGTGGTCCTCGTCAATGTCGATCCGCTCGACGAGCAGGCCGGTGCGCTGGCAACCTTGCGTCGACGCGGTATCCGCGGACTCGATAGTTGGGGCCTGGCCGAGGCGGTGCCCGAGCGGGTGTATTGGTCGGTCGATCCCAAGTGGCACGGCGAGACGCCCTACCTGTGGCTGATCGATGCCCAGCGGCGGGCGCAGGGGATCTTCGGCGCCGTCGACGCGGCCTGGCTGAGTCGCTGGTATCGGGAGCAAACAGACTGAGACCCGGCGCTGAGCCCCATGCCTGAACCCCGCTCCTGGCACCTCTATCTGCTCGAATGCGCTGACGGTTCGCTCTACACCGGCATCAGCACCGACGTCGAACGGCGTTTCCGCGAGCACCTCGCGGGCAGGGGCGCGCGCTACACCCGCTCGCACAAGCCGCTGCGCTTGCTAGAATCGATGCCCTTCGGCTCCCGCTCGGAAGCGCTGCGCGCCGAAGCGGCGTTGAAGCGCCTGCCCAAGGACCAGAAACTCGCAGCCCTGCGAAGCCGAGAGATCCAAGCCATGTCCGACGCCACCAAGACCCTGATCGCGGGCCTGCTCAAGGGCGAGCCGATGGCGCTGTCGCGCGCCATCACCGCCGTCGAAAACGCCACCGCGGCGGCGAGCAACATACTCGCCGCGATCGCCCCGCACCTGGGGCGAGCGACCATCATCGGCATCACCGGCGCTCCCGGCGTCGGCAAATCGACCCTGATCGACGCCCTGATCAAGGAGCTGCGCCGCCGCGGCAAGACCGTCGGCGTCCTCGCCGTCGATCCCTCGAGCCCCTTCTCCGGCGGTGCCCTGCTCGGCGATCGGGTGCGCATGCTCGAGCACAGCGCCGACCCGGGCGTCTTCGTGCGCTCGCTCGCCGCGCGCGGCCATCTCGGCGGCCTGTTTCGCACCGCCCGCGGCGTGGTGCAGGTGATGGATGCTGCCGGCCCCGATTTCATCATCGTCGAGACCGTCGGCGCCGGCCAGTCCGAGGTCGAGGTCGCCAACCTGGTGCACGCCACCCTGGTGGTTTGCGCGCCGGGGCTGGGCGACGACGTGCAGGCGCTGAAGGCCGGCATACTCGAGATCGCCGACATCCTGGTGGTCAACAAGAGCGACCAGCCGCTGGCCGAGCAGACCCTAGGCCAGCTGCGGGCGATGCTGCATCTGCGAAGCCGGCGAGAGCGGCCGGTGGCCGTTATGGCGACGACCGCGACCAGCGGTGCGGGCATCGGCGAACTCGTCGATGCCCTGGAGCGGGTAGGGGCGATGCGCCCGCCGGGGCCGATCGCGCCGCCATCGCCCGGCCGCGAAGGCCTGGCCGAGGCGGCAGCGGCGCAGTTGCGCCGGCTGATCCTGGCCGCCGCCGACCCGGCGATCGACGCCCTCTGCGCTCGGGTCGGGGCCGGCGAGATCAGCCTGGAGGCGGCGGCAGCGCAGCTCCTGGCGGGCTCCGCCCTGGCCGGCAGGGGCGACGAAGCGCCCCCCGGCTAGGGGCCGAAAGCCCTATTGAGCCATGTCAATACCAGGGTATTGACGGTCCTTTACCATCGACGGGTTTTGTGCGAGCCTGCCTCGAACCCTTATCGTCTGGAGAATCCCTGACCATGAATAACCCCAAGGCCAGCTCGGCCGCCACCTATCCCGTGACCAACGCCAAGCTCAAGGCCTGGGTCGAGGAAGTCGCCGCGCTGACCCAGCCGGACAGCGTCGTCTGGTGCGACGGATCGCAAGAAGAGTACGACCGGCTCTGCGCCGAGATGGTTGCCGCCGGCAAGATGATCCAGCTCAACCCGGCCAAGCGCCCCAATTCCTTCCTCGCCTGCTCCGATCCCTCCGACGTCGCCCGGGTCGAGGACCGCACCTACATCTGCTCCAAGGAGCGGGACGACGCCGGCCCCAACAACAATTGGGAAGATCCGGCGAAGATGAAAGACACCCTGCGCGGCCTGTTCAAAGGTTGCATGCGCGGGCGGACCATGTACGTCGTTCCCTTCTCGATGGGTCCGCTCGGTTCGCCGATCGCCCACATCGGCGTCGAGATCTCCGACAGCCCCTACGTCGTGGTCAATATGCGCATCATGACGCGGATGGGCCGCGCGGTGATCGACGTGCTCGGCGACAAGGGCGAATTCGTGCCCTGCCTGCATTCGGTGGGGGCGCCGCTGGCAGCGGGCCAGGCCGATGTGCGCTGGCCCTGCAGCAGCACCAAGTACATCGTGCACTTCCCCGAGACGCGCGAGATCTGGTCCTACGGCTCGGGCTACGGCGGCAACGCCCTGCTCGGCAAAAAGTGCTTCGCCCTGCGCATCGCTTCGACCATGGCGCGCGACGAGGGCTGGCTGGCCGAACACATGTTGATCCTCGGCGTCGAGACCCCGGCCGGTGAGAAGAGCTACGTCGCGGCGGCCTTTCCCTCGGCCTGCGGCAAGACCAATTTCGCCATGCTGATCCCGCCGCAGTCGATGGGCGGCTGGAAGGTCACCACGGTCGGCGACGACATCGCCTGGATCAAGCCCGGACCCGATGGCCGCCTCTACGCGATCAATCCGGAAGCCGGCTACTTCGGCGTCGCCCCGGGGACCTCGGAGAAGACCAACTTCAACGCCATGGCCACGCTCAAGGAGAACGTCATCTTCACCAACGTCGCCTTGACCGACGATGGCGACGTCTGGTGGGAGGGCATGAGCAAGGAGGTGCCCGCGCACCTGATCGACTGGACCGGCAAGGAGTGGACGCCGGAGATCGCCAAGCAGACCGGACGCAAGGCGGCCCATCCCAACGCCCGCTTTACCGCGCCGGCGCGGCAATGCCCGTCGATCGACCCGTCCTGGGAAGATCCGGCCGGCGTGCCGATCGCCGCCTTCATCTTCGGCGGCCGCCGCTCGACCACCGTGCCCCTGGTCTACGAAGCGTTCAATTGGAACTTCGGCGTGTACATGGCGGCCACCCTCGGCTCCGAAACCACCGCAGCCGCCGCCGGCGAGATGGGCGTGGTGCGCCGCGATCCCTTCGCCATGCTGCCCTTCTGCGGCTATCACATGGGCGACTACTTCAACCACTGGCTGCGCATCGGCCACACGGTGGAGCATGCGCCGCGCATCTTCACCGTCAACTGGTTCCGCCAGGACAAGGACGGTGGCTTCATGTGGCCGGGTTTCGGCGAGAACATGCGGGTGTTGAAATGGATCGTCGACCGCGTCCGCGGCCGCGCCGGCGCGCGCGAGACCAAGCTGGGCTGGATGCCGAAGTTCGAGGACATCGACTGGTCGGGCTTCGGCGGTCTTAGCCGCGAGCAGTTCGAGGCGCTGACCCAGGTCGATGCCGACATGTGGCGGCAGGAACTGAAGCTGCACGCCGAGTGGTTCGACAAGCTCGCCAGCCGCTTGCCGCGCGAACTGATGCTGAAGCGCGAACTGTTCGAGCTATCGCTGGTAGATTGAAATGACGGGGGCCACCGTCTATGTGGTGGACGATGACCTCGGCGTGCTCAAGGTGCTGCAGGAACTGATCGGCACCATCGACGCCGAGGTGCGCGCCTTCTCGGCGCCGGAAGCCTTTCTCGAAGCCTACCAGCAACTGCCCTGCGCCTGCCTCGTCTGCGACGTGCGCATGCCGCGCTTGGACGGCCTCGGCGTGCAAAGGAAGCTGGCCGAGCGCAGCGCCGACCTGCCCATCATCTTCCTCACCGGCCACGCCGACGTCGGCTCGGCGGTCGAGGCGATGAAGGACGGCGCCTTCGATTTTCTCGAAAAGCCCTTCGCCACCCAGGCGCTGCTGTCCAAGATCCAGCAGGCGCTGGAACGCTCGCGCGAGCTGTACCGCAATTCTCTGGGCAAGCAGACGGCCCAGGCGCGCATCGCGCTGCTGACGCCGAAAGAGCGCGAGGTCGCTGATCTGGTGGTGGCCGGCCGCTCCAGCCGCGAAATCGCCGACCTGCTCGATATCAGCGCGCGCACCGTGGAAAACCACCGCGCGCGCATCATGGACAAGCTGCACGCCAAGACCACGGTCGAACTGGTCAAGCTGTTTCTCGGCTAGCGCCGCCGCCTCTGGCAGCGCCCACGCGCCCACGCGCCCACATGCCCACGTGCCCATTGGCGCGCCAGCGGCGCGTGGCGGCCGGAACTTTTTCTGCCTCGCTGCCACAAACGCTTGAGCCCGCCACGCTTGCAGCAGATGCGGCCAGCGGCTTGTCGCTGATTTTCCGATTCGCAACATCTTGTAGCATTCCCCTGACACGATGATCAAGCCGCTATTCGCCGCGATGTCTCGCTGTTTCGCCAAGCTCTGCCTGATGCTGGTGCTGGGCGCTGCGCCATTTTCAGCATTCGCCCAAGCCGACGCGGCGCGGGTGATCGTCAAGTTCAAGCACAACGCCGAACTGGTTCGCCGGCACCAGCTGGCAGGCACAGCGAGCGCCGCCGACACCGTCGCCCAGGTCGTCGCCCGGGCAAACGCCTTGGGGGCGCGCCTGGGTCTGGTCCTGGGCTCTGGCCGGGCGATCGATGCCAGGACGCAGGTGTTGACCGCAAGCGGCATCTCTGGTCCCGACCTGGCGGCAAGGCTGGCGGCGGAAGCCGACGTCGAGTACGCGGTCGTCGATGAACGGCGGCGTCACTTCGCGTTCCCGAACGATCCGCTGTTTGCCCAGGGACCGCCGATCGGAGCCGCGAGCGGTGGTCCAGTGGCGGGTCAGTGGTACCTTCAGGCACCCAGCGCCGCCGTCGCCTCGAGCATCAACGCTAGCGGCGCCTGGAACATCACCACGGGCAGCGCGAGCGTCGTCGTCGCCGTGCTCGATACGGGCGTTCGCCCGGAGCACCCGGACTTGGTCGGCAGACTGCTGCCCGGCTACAACATGATCAGCGACATCGCCACAGCCAACGATGGCGATGGCCGCGACGCCGACCCGTCCGACCCGGGTGACTGGATCACGGCCATCGAGTCCAACAGGAGATCGGGCCAGTTCTCCAACTGCGGCGCCTCGGACAGTTCCTGGCATGGGACCATGACCACCAGTCTGGTGGGTGCGGCTTCCAACAACGGCAGCGGCATGGCCGGCGTCGCCTGGAACGTGGGCTTGCTGCCGGTGCGCGTGCTCGGCAAGTGCGGCGGCTACGATTCCGACATCATCGCCGGCATGCAATGGGCAGCGGGCCTGCCGGTACCCGGGGTGCCGGCCAACCCCAATCCGGCACGGGTCATCTCGATGAGCCTGGGCAGCAGCAACGCCTGTCCGCAAAGCTACATCGACGCGATCAACGCCGTGCTCAACAAGAACAATCCCGCGGTCGTCGTGGCCTCGGCGGGCAACAGTTCCGGCCTGTCGGTCGGCGCGCCGGCCAATTGTCCGGGGGTCATCGCCGTCGCCGGTCTGCGTCACGCAGGCACCAAGGTCGGCTATTCCGATCTCGGTCCGGAGATCGCCATCAGCGCCCCCGCCGGCAATTGCGTCAACACCGGCAGCAGCGATCCCTGCCTCTATCCGATACTCGCGGCGACCAATACGGGCTTGACCAGGCCCGCTGCCTCCACGTACACCGACGCTTTCAATTCCAGCGTCGGCACCAGCTTTTCGGCGCCGCTGGTGGCGGGTACGGCCGCCTTGATGCTGTCGTTGCAGCCGGCGCTGACCC
>JAHFRE010000225.1 GCA_023258955.1 Sterolibacterium sp. | reverse complement strand
CTGGCGACGCCTACGGCCCCGCTCGACTGACGGTCACCACCCCGGGCACCTGGCGCACCAGGGTGACGATGCGCTGCAGCTGCGCCAGGCCGGAGAGCTCGACGGTGAAGGCCATGCGCGCTTCGTTGGCGCGCGACAGGGTCTTCACCGCGGTGACGTTGACCTTCTCCCGCGACAGCACTTCCGATATATCGCGCAGCAGGCCCTGGCGATCGGTGGCGTCGACCACCAGGTCCACCGGATAGAGCTTGCCCTCGGCGCCGCCGCCCCATTCGGCGCCGATGGCGCGTTCCGGATTCTTCGCTAGCATGTTGCGGTAGTTGCTGCACTCGAGCCGGTGGATGGAGACGCCGCGCCCGCGCGTGACGAAGCCGGCGATCGGATCGGGCGGCGCCGGTTTGCAGCAGCGACCCAACTGGGTCAACAGCTTGTCCATGCCGACGATCAGCACCCGACCGCCCGAGTCGCCGCTCTTCGCGGCCCGCGTCTGGATCTCCGGTTCGGCGGGCAGCGTCTCGACGCTGCCGCGCAGCGCCACCTGCAATTGCCGCGCACCGAGCTCGCCGTGACCCGCCGCGGCGTAGAGTTCGTCGGCGCCCTTGAAGCCGAGCTTGGCCGCCAGCTCCTCGATGTTGGCCTGGGTCTGGCCGCCGCGTTGCAGCTCGCGGCCGATCAGCGCGCGGCCGCTCGCCAGCACCTCGGCCGCCTCCTGCGCCGCGAACCACTGCTTGACCTTCTGCCGCGCCCGCGAGGTGGCCAGATAGCCCGGCGCGGACAGCCAGTCGCGCGAAGGGCCGCCCTGTTTGGCGGCGATGATCTCGACGCTCTGACCGCTGGCCAGCGGCGTGTTGAGCGGCACCAGGTGGCCGTCGACGCGGGCGCCACGGCAGCGGTGGCCGAGGTCGGTGTGCACCCGATAGGCGAAGTCGATCGGTGTGGCGCCGCGCGCCAGGTCGATCACCCGTCCCTGCGGCGTCACGATGTAGATCGTGTCGTCGAGCGCCGCCCGCTTGTATTGCGCCACCCACTCTTCGCTGTCGGTGATCTCGTCGCGCCAAGAGAGCAGTTGCCGCAGCCAGGCGATCTTGTCGTCGTAGACGGCGTCGCTGCGTACCGCCCCCTCCTTGTAGCGCCAGTGCGCGGCGACACCCAGCTCGGCGTGGGCGTGCATTTCGCGCGTGCGGATCTGCACTTCGAGGGCGCGCCCGTCCTCGATCGTCACCGCGGTGTGCAAGGAGCGATAGTCGTTGGCCTTCGGATGGGCGATGTAATCGTCGAACTCGCCGGAGATCGGCTGCCACAGGTGGTGCACCAGACCCAGCGCCGTGTAGCAGTCCTTGACGTCATCGACCAGCACCCGCAACGCGCGCACGTCGTAGATCTCCTCGAAGTCGAGGTTCTTGCCGCGCATCTTGCTCCAGATGCTGTAAATGTGCTTGGGCCGGCCGAACACCTCGCCGGCGATGCCCGCCGCGCTCAGTTCGCTCTTCAGGCGGGCGATTGCGGCGGCGATGAACTGCTCGCGACCGACGCGCTTCTCGTCGAGCATGCGGGCGATGCGCTTGTAGGTCGCCGGCTCGAGAAAGCGGAAGGAGAGGTCCTCCAGTTCCCATTTCAACTGCCAGACGCCGAGGCGGTTGGCCAATGGCGCGTAGATTTCCAGGCTCTCCCGCGCAAATCCCTGCCGCTCTTCCTCCTGCTCGGCGCGGTCGGTGAAATGGCGCAGGCTCTGCGTGCGGCTGGCCAAACGCAGCAGCACCACGCGGATGTCCTCGACCATCGCCAGCAGCATCTTGCGCAGGGTCTCGGCCTGGGTCTTGACCTCGTCGCCGCTTTGCTGCCGGGTGAGCAGGCGCAGACCGTTCAAGCGCTCCAGACCGCCGACCAGCTGCGCCACGGCGCTGCCGAAATCGGCTTCGAGCCGCTCCCGCGCCGCGGCGAGATGGCTGGGGCAAGCGAACAGCAACGCCGCGACCCGCGTCTCCAGGTCGAGGTTCAGCGCCGCGGCGATGGCGGCCATACCCAGGGCGTGGCCGAGCGTCGACTCGCCGGTACCGAGCTGCGCGTCGCCATAGAGCGCGCGCGCCTGGGTCAGCGCGCGCGCGAGCGTCGCTGCGGCGCCGGCCGGCAGACCGGCGGCGAGTTCGTCGGAGCGGTGATCCTCCGGCGTTGCTGGGCTTTGGCTGAGTGAGACCACAGGGTGGTTGGGCGGCGCCCGATAGCGCGGGCCGAAATTATGCCACGTTGGAATCTACGGGACTTAAAATGTCGGCTTGACGGAAGGCAAAAATCATCCCGGCGCCAAGGCAACGCACGCTCGCTTACATCCTGCTGCTGCTCACCATGCTCTTTTGGTCGGGCAACTGGGTGGTCGGCCGCGGCATCCGCGCCGATGTGCCGCCGATCGCGCTGTCCTTCTGGCGCTGGAGCATCGCCCTGCTCTGTCTACTGCCCTGGGCCTGGCGGCCGCTGCTGGCGCAGCGACGGGACTTGGTTCGCCACTGGCGCCTGCTCACCCTGCTCGGCATCCTCGGCGGCGCCTGCCACAACGCCATGACCTATCTGGGCCTGTCGCTGACCACGGCGACCAACGGCGTGCTGCTCGCCTCGGCCACCCCGATCATGATCATCGCCCTCTCCTGGGCCCTGTTCGGCAAACGCCTGCGCCTGCTCGAATGGGCCGGCGTCGCCATTTCGCTGGCCGGCGTGCTGATCATCGTGGTGCACGGCGAACTCGACCGCCTGCTGGCGCTGCGCCTGAACAGCGGCGACCTCTGGGTTCTGGCGGCGATGCTCAGTTGGGCGCTGTACACCGTGTTGCTGACGCGACGACCCGCCGCCTTGCACCCGTTCGCCTTTCTCGCGGTGATCTGCGCCACCGGCCTGATCGCCCTCGCCCCCTTCTACGCCTGGGAGATCGCCGGCGGCCAACTGATCCAGCCCAACCGCAACGCCTTTGTCGCGATCGTCTATGCCGGCATCTTCCCGGCGCTGCTCGGCTTCATCTTTTGGAATCGCGCCGTCGCCGAGGTCGGCAGCAACACCGCCGGCCTGTTCATGAACCTGATGCCCGCCCTGGGCACCCTGCTCGCGATCGTCTTCCTGGCTGAGGAACCACGGCTGTTCCACCTCGCCGGCATCGTCCTGATACTCGGCGGCGTGACGCTGACCACGCGCCAGCGGCGCGACCCGCGATGATCTGGAATCCCTTCGCCAAGACGGCGCCGCTCGTCGCCGCGGCGGCCTGGGAGGAAGTGGAAGCGCAGCTGCCGTTTCTGGCGCGGCTGTCGCCAGCGCAAAGGAGTCGCTTGCGCGAGCTGGCGCTGGCCTTCATCGCCGCCAAGGAGTGGCACGCCGCCCAGGGGCTGGTGCTGACGCGGCAGATGCAGCTCGTCATCGCGCTGCAGGCCTGCCTGTTGGTGCTGGAATTGGGTCTGCACTGGTACGCCGGCTGGATCGGCATCGTCGTCTATCCCGGCGACTTTCTGATCCCGCGCGCGCAGATGGACCCCGACGGCGTGGTGCACGAATACGCCGACGCCGTGCTCGGCGAAGCCTGGGAAGGCGGCCCGGTGCTGCTCTCCTGGTTCGCCGAAGCGGGCGAGACGCTGGGCGTCAACGTCGTCATCCACGAGTTCGCCCACAAGCTGGACATGCGCAGCGGCAGTGCCGACGGCATGCCGCCGTTGCACCGCGACATGTCGGTGCAGCGCTGGCGTCGCACCTTCGGCGCCGCCTACGAGGACTTCTGCCGGCGGGTCGACGGCGGCGAGGACACGGTGCTCGACCCCTACGCCGCCGAATCGCCAGCCGAATTCTTCGCCGTGATGAGCGAGGCCTTCTTCGAGACTCCCGAACTGCTGCACGAAGAATACGCGCAGCTATACTGTGAACTGGCGCTGTTCTATCGGCAGGATACCCACGGCGCCACGCCGTCATGATATAGACATAATGCGACCTCTACTCGCCACCCTGCTCCTGCTCGCGGCCTGCACTGCGCCGCAGATGCACTCGACGGTGCAGGTGCATCCGATCGAGCTGCAACGGGCCGACTTTCGCAGCGCCGGCATCGCTTTCTTCACCCCGTCGTCGGTGACCGGCCAGGAAGAGGACCGCCAGGCGCTGGCCTTCACCTTCACCGAGGTGTTGCAGCGCAGTCGCCCGGAGCTGCGCGTCGTGCCCCTGCCGGAGTCGCTGTCGGCGATCAATCGCGCCGGGCTGAGCGAGGTCTACCGCAAGATGGCCAACGACTATCGCATCACCGGCATCTTCCCGCGCGACCAGCTACGCCGGGTCGCCGCCGCCGCCGGCGCGCGCTACGTAGCCCAACTCAAGCTGGCCGGCTTCCGCCAGGACTCCAAAGAGCGCTTCGGGCTGCTCGGACTGCGGATGTTGGAGACCAAGGTGACGACCATGCGCCTGTTCCTGCAGATCTGGGACGCCAACAACGCCTCGGTCGTCTGGGAGGGCACCGAAGAATTGACCTATTCCTACGACTCGGCGGCGGAGAGGACCATCACCTTCCGCGGCGCCGTCGAGCAGGCGGGACAGGAATTGATCAACCGACTTCCCTGACGAGCATCCGCTATAATCCGCCCGGACAATAACCGGGATGGAACAATGGGATTTCTCGCGGGCAAGCGCATTCTGATCACGGGGCTGCTCTCCAATCGCTCGATCTCCTACGGCATCGCCAAGGCCATGCACCGCGAGGGCGCCCAACTCGCCTTCACCTATCAGAACGAGCGCTTCGAAGAACGGGTGGCCAAGCTCACCGCCGAATTCGGCGACACCACCATGCTGCCCTGCGACGTCTCCGAAGACGTGCAGATCGAGGCGCTGTTCGCCAGCCTCGGCGAGCGCTGGGATGGGATCGACGGCGTCGTGCATTCGATCGCCTACGCGCCGACCGAGGCGCTCGAAGGCGACTTCCTCGACGGCATTTCGCGCGAGGCCTTCCGCATCGCCCACGACGTGTCGAGCTACAGTTTCGCCGCCCTGGCCAAGGGCGCCCGGCCGCTGCTCAAGGGTCGCAACGGCTCGCTGCTGGCGATGAGCTACCTCGGCGCGGTGCGCACCATGCCCAACTACAACGTCATGGGTCTGGCCAAGGCCAGCCTCGAGGCCTCGGTCCGCTATATGGCGGCCTGTCTGGGTCCGGAGGGAACGCGGGTCAACGCCATCTCCGCCGGACCGATCAAGACCCTGGCCGCGGCCGGCATCGGCAGCTTCGGCAAGCTCTTGTCCTACAACTCGCACCACGCGCCGCTGCGGCGCAACGTCACCATCGAAGAGGTCGGCAACGCCGCAGCCTTTCTCTGCTCCGATCTGGCCAGCGCCATCACCGGCGAGATCATGTACGTCGACGGCGGCTTCAACACCACGGCACTGGGGAACGCAGAGCCAATGGCCTAGGCCAAGCAATCCCGTATTCGGAGTACCGGTTCCAGGGGGATTAACAAGGGGGCTGGCCCCCTTGTTCGT
Organism: Sterolibacterium sp.; assembly: GCA_023258955.1. Classification (GTDB taxonomy): domain Bacteria; phylum Pseudomonadota; class Gammaproteobacteria; order Burkholderiales; family Rhodocyclaceae; genus CAIYYX01. Next base: position 675 of record JAHFRE010000225.1, on the reverse strand, counting down.
AACCTACTGGCCTTTGGCTGTTTCCAGCGCCTTCTGGTTGATCTCGACCGGATAGCGCAGGCGCAGCGCCTTCATCCAGGCGTCGAAATCCTCTTCGGCGAGCACCCGCGCGTACTGCTGGCGCAGCATCTGACCACGCGGATCTTCGCTCGCTCCGGCGACGAAGGGCTGCACCTTGACGATGCGGTAGATCGAATAGCCGCCATCGGGCGAAGGCAGACCGGCGTAAGCGGGGAGCGTGGCGACGTCGGCCTTGAACACCGCGCGCAGCGCGTCGGGGGCCACGCCGGGCGCGCCCAGGCGGGTGACCGCGTGGACCGGGCCCCAGGACAAATCAACCGCCTCACCCTTGGTCAAGCGCGCCAGCATCGCCTCGCCCTGGACTGCTGCCATGCGCGTCGCCTCTTCGCGCTTTAGCTGCTCCTCGATTTCCTTGCGCACGCTCTCCAAGGAGCGCAGCTCCGGCGCCTGGCGCTCGAGCAGGTGCGCGGCGACCAGCACCTTGGGCGCGACCTCGACCGCTTCGGTGTTGCGCTTGTTCTTGATCGCGTCATCGGCGAAGATCGCAGCCACCAACTTGGGATTGTTGAACGGCGGCGCTGCCGGCGCGCCCTTGACAAGCCAGGCGCTGGTGTGCACCGCCAGCTTGAACTTTTCCGCCGACGGTTTCAGGCT
>JAHFRE010000224.1 GCA_023258955.1 Sterolibacterium sp. | reverse complement strand
GGGGCAGTCGCGTAATATGAGCACCGACTTTCCCACCGCGTCGGTCGGTTCGTCGCAAGCGCCGACCGCCGCCGTGGAAAAGTCTCAGAGCGCCTCACACACGAAAATCCTGACACTTCCCACAATCCATTGGTTTATTCGATCGTTTTCTCTGCTAAACCGTTTACAGGCAGTGAGAGCGAATTGATACGCTTACACGCCAAGAGGAGTATGGAAAAAGACTGTACATTTTATGAACTCGTTGAACTTCTGGAAGGGTATGCACAGTCGCTAAACAAGGAGCATGTTATTAACCAGCTTAGCAGTATTGTTCAACTGGGGTTCCTTGACCGTAGAACCATCTTCCATGGCCAGCCCTTAAAGGAGGGATCTATTAGGAAGCTGGCCAAGAGTTCTGGCATCGCTACGGATGCCATTAAGATCGTATCAAATACAACGACGATTGCGGCGTCAATATTTAAGCTATTTGGAGGTGGATGATCTTGGGCTACGGCGTGGTGAGGCGCGGACCAGCTGGAGTTATTTATGACGACGCTCCGGGTAATCGTATTCGATCATTTTGCGCACAAAAGAAGGGGCAGCGTGACTCAAAATGTAATCAGTATTACGAAACTATTTGGGATAGACACGACACGAGAGGCCACATAGAAAAGTTACGATGTCCATATGGCCTCGTGACCACAAGCGCAATTGGAGGAAACGCGTTTCCAATAATATTGAATAGCTTTTGGATAAAAAGTATAGGCGACCCATTAATTCCGGTCGAAGTTCTTGAGGATGCGTTAGTCGATGAACGAGAATTTTCAAACATTATTACCGCAATCCGAGGGATAGTAGAAGGTGTCAGAAACGACGAGCTTTCCCACTTCGAGGCCGCTCTACATGACACAAGACATTTGAATCACGACATATCGCAATACGCGGAAACTTTACTTATGCATATGGGCTACCCGCAAGATTGCATTTGGGACATGCAGGCGATTCAACGAGACGTTATGGCAAAGCGTGTGCTCAGCATATTTGCGGCGTCCCGTGATTTGGCTCAGGCAATTCTGGCTCATGAGATCTCGCGAGATACATCTCAAGCAGGGCGCGACAAATCACCTATCCAGGTCCACAAACTTTTTTATCGGCAAACGCAAATCAGTAGTGATCGGATGGACAAAGCAGGTTTGAGTTCCTTCATGGGGAACTCTAATAGATCGGTAAGGCTTTCATCGGCCTTCAAGTTGATTCCTAAAATATTGCTCGATAATGCCGCAAAGTATGCAAATCGAGGATCCGAGGTAAAAGTCCTATTTACAGAGAGCCCGACTTTCTTCGTTATCGAATGCAGAAACTCTGGACCGATAGTTCATGACAATGAGATTGAGCGGGTATTTGAAAGGGGTGCGCGAGGAAGTAATGTTGGTAGCATTAAGGGGCAAGGTTTGGGGCTATGGCTTGCGAAGGTTATTGTTGAAGCTAACGGAGGCGTCATAAATTTCTCAATACGGCATCGTGAGAATGATTACGCCGGTCGGAGGATTGGAGAAACCTTTGTAACGATTAAGTTACCAAATTCTCTATTGATAAACTAAGACAAAGAAGATCTCCATCAACCAATGCAAGCGTTCCTTCAATACCGATTGAAGCAGCTTTAAGTGGGAAGTGGTAGCTATAACGTCCGCTACGGGTCGGCGGTAGCCGTTAGAATTGAGCGACCACAACGCCGGCAATGGCCGCCGAACTGACCAATGACAAGCGCCAGTAAGCATGGAACTGTTCAGGCAGCCCGTTGAAGGTGCATATCAACGTGAATATCTGAGTAAGGGCAGATGAGGCCGCCGCTTGCAGATTTCTCGAAAATGCCGAGAGCCACCAGGGCTTGGCTGTCTCCATGAACTCGTTTTACGTCACGCTGTGCTCGGCGCGCTAGCTCGCGGACGGAGAGTTCGCCGGTTTCCTGCAATAGGCGAACCAGTGCCCAGCGCTTTTCGCTGAGTTGGCTGAAGAAGGCCGCCGGGCTTTCGAAATTCAGTGCCTCACCCATGTAGCGCTGGCGTTGGAAGGCCTTCTTGGTCGCGGTGCGGAAGGCTGCCTGCCAATCGGGTTGCAGGCTAATTGTCAGTGTCCGCTTCTCCATCTTTCCACCTCCAGCAAAAAATCGTCAATCAGGCGATCCACTGATACAAAGCGGTAGGGGCGCTCGGCGCTGCCGATATGGCAATGATCTCCTTTGCCGCGCTCGTTGTCGAAACCCACGACTCGTTGGTCATCGACAACGTAGCTCAATCGATACTTGTAGGCATGCTGCGACGGCCCGACCGGGACCGGCACTCGCCAGACGACCGCTTCGACCAGTGAGCCGTCGGCGAAGGCGTTGCGGAACCGGGTGATGAGCGCTGCCTTCATGTTGGCCATTATGCCAACATGGGAGGTCGTCCGCAAGCGCCGTTTGTCGATAGGCGCTACGACTGTCCATTTCGGTTGCTACTGCAACCAGACTGGTTGGTACGCTGCACCGCCAAGGCCGAGTAACGCTCTTACGCGGCCAGGCTGCCACCCCATCAGGGGGATGGTTTGAGTTTGGATACGCGTTTCGATGCGGCAACCGCTTCCTTGAGCAGCGTGTCCCAGTCTTTCGGCGGGCGCCCACGACTGAGCATCTTCTGGAACACGGCGTAGGGGTCTGATCGGCTACCGGAGGCGCGCAGGGTGTGTTCGTCATTCACCCATGCATAGATGATGATCCTGGCGGTGGAGTCGAAACGGAAGAACAAGCGAAAGCGGCGACCGATCTTGGCGCGACGCCAGTGGCGAAACGCGGCGCCCATGGTGTTGCCTTGCCGGTATTCCTCGCGCCCCGGGTCGCCGGGAACGGTCTCCAGGATCAAGTGGGAGAGCGCATTGAACAGCTTGGCGTTGGCCGCAAATCCGGCCGGGTCGTGGGTTCGCGCACGTGTGGCCGCCGCTTCGAGTTTCTGGAGTTGTTCCTCCAGACATTCATGGAAGAGCAGCGTCCAGCCGTGGCGCTGGATCACAGCGTCACATCGCCGACGATCTCCTCGTCAAAATCGACGGGCTGCTTGAGCGCGGCGAGCATCGAACGCGCCAATTTCGCCGACAGGCCGGTGAGGTGCTGGCCGGTTTGAATATCTTTTTCCAGCAGGGAGAGGAAACGGGCGATGGCCGGGTCCGCATGTTCCGGTCCGGCGACGCGGCTAACCACGACCTGGGATCCTTTCAGTTCGAAGGCGACCTTGCTGCCGACGTCCACGCCGAGTGCCTGGCGGATGGGCTTGGGAAGCGTGATTTGTCCCTTGGAAGTAAGGGTGGCAATTTCGTGGATATGGCTCATGGCCGAGCTCCCGGCGGGGTTTCGCAGATGGTAAGGAATGAATCTTACGTTGTCAATGCGTCTGCCGCCATGCTGCGGAAGCATTCGTTGGGACCGATGCTGCGGCCAGACTCAATTCGGCGTTTCAGCGACAGCCTTGGCTGAGGAGCGCTCCTCGGTCTAATGCGGCGCGCCACGTAGTGCCGCGCAGGCGTTGCTAGCGACGATCACGCTGCCTTGAGCGTGAAGTCCACATGCACGGCATCATAAGGAAACTGGAAACCTGATTGGTCGCGTTCGATCAGACCGACTGCCAACAGCGCATGCACGTCGGTGTGTACGCCACGCACGTCGCGGCCGACGCGCCGGGCTATCTCTCTCAGCGCGAGCGGTCCGGCACCGGTCATGGCTTTGAGGATATCCCAGCGCAGTGGTGTCAAGGTGCGCCACAGCGCACGCTCGTCGGCAAAGCCGATGAACGGTGCGGCGCGTCTTCCGCTTGTCATCGCGCGCTTGAAGCGCGCTTTGATTTCCTCGCGTGAGGCGACGCCGATGGTTACGGTGCTGCTCATGTCGAGTTCCCCCAATTATCGACGGCATTCCAAAAATCCGTCAGCAGTTGTTCCAGCGACGTAAAGACGTACGGCAGCTCTTTCTTGCCGCGATGAATGTGGTCGCCTTTGCCGGTGTGGTACAAATATCGGCTGTCTTGGCAGTGCGAATCGGGTGGCGGCGATGGGCTGGAAGGCGATCCTGGCCCGTTGCTAAGCAGCCTTCTTGGCAATGGCGCTGCGTCGCGACGATTGCGCTCTGCCTGGCAGCGCGGCCTTGGTTGGAACCAATTCAATTTTCAGCGTACAGCCCACTGCCGCGGCGTAGCGCTGCAGCGAACTGACGGATGGTGGGCTCTTGCCCGCGGCTTCCAACCGCGAAATGGCGCTCTTGGTAGTTCCCATTCGCTGTGCCACAGCTTCTTGCGTCAGGCCCGCGCGTGTACGCGCCGACAATAATTCGTGGGCAAGCACATATTCTGCTTCGAGCGCTGCATAGGCCTCTTTGAAGCCGCGGCGCTTGGCAGCCTTCTCAAGAAATCGACCTTGGTCATGAGGTACCGGACGGAATTTGAGTTCAGCCATTTTGAATCCTCTTCAGTCGTTGGCGGGCCAGCACTCGCGCGTGAAGATATTCGACCGAAAACGCCCTGGTGGCATGTTAGCAATAATGCGAACTTGCGTCAATGCTGATACGATAACCGCGGCATGGCCAAGACCGGAACTCCACGCTGAGCGCGACGATATCGTCCTCCTCAAATCGATTCGTTGGAAAACTCGCGCATGCTCTCCTGTGGATACTGGCCATGGTCTGCTCGCAGGCATGGGCGTCAGCCATGTCCGTTCGCCGCCACTTGCGTCCCCATCTGCGCGGCGGGCGCTTTCGCGCGACGCCGGCGGATCAGCGCAGCAGCGCCTGCAGGGCCCACAGCGCGAGCATGCCCGTGCCTATCGTTGCCATGGTGCTGCGTGTGCGCCAGGCGACCGCCAACGCCAGCAGCGCCGCCCCCAGGCGCGGCAGGTCGAGGCTGGGGCCGGCGGCCGTTGCAGGAAAGACCTGGTCGACGATGATCGCCGCCAGGATCGCCGGCGCCAGGTAGGCGAGGGCGCGGCGCAGCAGCGGCGGCAGGCGCAGATGGGCGGAGAAGGCGATGAAGGACATGCGCGAGACGAGCGTCGCCGCGGCCAGCAGCGCGATCACCGCCCAGACGTAGGTTTCTTCCATCGCTGTTCGAGGGCCAGAGCGATGGCGGCGCCGGCGAGGGCGGCGGCCATCAGGTTGAGGCGGAAGGGCAGCGGCGGCGCCAGCGCCACGGCGCCGCCGGTCAGGGCCGCGACCCGCGCCAGACGGTTCTCCAGCAAGGGCACGGTGAAGGAGATGAAGGTCAGGGCGACGACGAAGTCGATCGACCAGCCGCCGGGGATCAGGTTTCCCGCCAGGATGCCGGCGAAGTTCGCCGCCTGCCATTGCAGCCAGAGGGCAAGCGACAGGCCGAGGTAGAAGGCCGCGCAGTAGGCGCGCGGTCGCTGCTCGGCCATCTTCGCCAGAGTCAGGGCGAAGGACTGGTCGACCAGCAGATGGGCGGCCAGCGTGCGCCGCGTCCAGGAGGCGTCGCTGAAGCAGGGTGCGACCGCGGCGCTGTAGATGACGAAGCGCAGGTTCACCAGCCAGCCGGTGAGCACGATCACCCAGATCGGTGCGCCGCCGGCGAGCAGGTGCACCGCCACGAGTTGCGACGACCCGGCGAACACCAGCCACGACAGCGCGGTGGCCTGGTTGAAGTCCAGCCCTGCCGCGACCGCGGTTGCGCCGCAGATCGCGCCGAAGGGGACCAGCGCCATGCTCAGGGGCAGGCTAGCCATGGCGCCGTCGCGCCAGGCGGCAGCGATGTCGGCGACTGGGCGGTCGGTGGTGGGCGCGCTGTTGGGTGCCATGGCGGCAGCCATCATACAATAGGGGCTCGTCCGGCCCGTTGCGGCCGGGGCTGAGCGCCGCAACGGCGGCCATGGACCGATTGACCGATGGGCAAATGAACAAGGCTTTCGTGCGCGAGGGTGACGAGGAAACGGAGGAGCCGGCGCCGGTGCCGCCCCTGCCCGCGGGCGAAAAGAACTACATGACCCCCGGCGGCTACGCCCGCCTGCAGGCCGAGCTGGAACAGCTGGTCAAGGGCGAACGGCCGCAGCTGGTGGTGACGGTGGCCTGGGCGGCGGGCAACGGCGACCGCTCGGAAAACGGCGACTACATCTACGGCAAGAAGCGCTTGCGCGAGATCGACTGGCGCATCCGCTATCTGATGCAGCGGCTGGAGAACGCCGAG
>JAHFRE010000046.1 GCA_023258955.1 Sterolibacterium sp. | reverse complement strand
ATCCAGCAGGTGCTCTCGGTGGAGGAGATGGCCAGCCTCGCCGACGTCACCGGCCAGGGCCGGGAGAGCACCGCGCATTGAATTCGCCGCCGGCCGGACCTCCGTCCGGCGGCTTTGGTGGCGGTCGAGCGCCGACCGGCGGGGAAGCGCCACCGCCGGCGCTCTGGGTGTAAGCTAGCGACCTGTCGCGGCGATCCAGGGGGAGGCTCCAGGTCATGATCGAGGAATTGAGCCGGCTCATGGCCGTGAATGGGTTTCTTCCCCACGGCTACTGCATCAGTTGGTCGCAGCCCTTGGTGTTGACCTTCGTCGTCAGCGACGTCCTGATCTTTCTCTCCTACTTCTCCATGCCGGTGGCGCTGCTCTACTTCGCGCGCCAACGCCAGGACTTCCCCTATCGCTGGCTGCTGGGCTTGTTCGCCGGCTTCATCATGGCCTGCGGTGCGACCCACCTGATGGGGGCGATCGTGCTCTGGCAGCCGCTCTACAACCTGGATGCGCTGCTCAAGGTGGTCACCGCAACGATTTCGGTCATCACCGCGGTCGCGCTCTGGCCCCTGCTGCCGCACGCTCTGCGCCTACCCAGCCCGAGCCAGTTGCAGCGCGCCAACGGCGACCTGCAGGCCGAGATCATCCTGCGCCGGCGGGTCGAAGAAGAACTGCGCCTGGCCAAGGCGCAGGCCGAAGAGGGCTTGCAACAGGAGCGCATGCTCATGGTGGCGATCGTCGAATCGACCGAGGACGCGATCATCGGCAAGACGCCGGAGGGCATCGTCACCAGTTGGAATCGCGGGGCAGAGCGGATGTTCGGCTACCCGGCGCAGGAGATGCTCGGCCGCTCGGTATTCACCCTGATTCCGCCGGCGCACCACGCCGAGGAGCAAGACCTGCTGACGAAGATTCAGCGCGGCGAAGCGGTGCCGCACCTCGAAACCAAACGCCTGCGCCGGGATGGCAGCCTGTTCGACGTCTCGATCACGGCCTCGCCGATTCGCGATGGCGCGGGCAGGATCGTCGGTGCCTCGAAGATCGCGCGCGACATCACCGAGCGTAAGCTCCATCAGACGCGAATCGAGGAGCTCAACGCCAGCCTCGAGCAGCGGGTGGCCGAGCGCACGGCCGAACTGCAGGGTGCGAACGAAGAGCTGAACGCGTTCGCCTACGCCGTCTCCCACGACTTGCGCGCGCCGTTGCGGGCGATGAGCGGCTTCTCCAAAATCTTGATCGAAGACTTTGGCGACAAGCTCGACGGCGAAGCGAAAGAGTGTCTTGCTCACATCACCGATGCCAGCGCCAGCATGGTGCAACTGATCGACGGTTTGCTGGTGCTGTCGCGGGTCACGCGCGGCGAACTGCGGCGTGAGCGGGTCGATCTGTCAGCCATGGCGCAGGAGATTCGCGCGGAGCTTCGCCAGACCAACCCGGAGCGCAGCGTGGCCTGGGAGATCGAGCCAGGCCTGAGCGTCAGCGGCGATGTCCGCATGCTCGGCTCGGTGCTGCGCAACCTGCTGGGCAACGCCTGGAAATACACCGCGGCCACCGCGGCGGCGAAGATCCAGCTGTACGCGCGCCACGAGGAAGGCAAGACGCGGATCTGCGTCGCCGACAACGGCGCCGGTTTCGACATGGCCTACGCCGATCAGCTGTTCCAGCCCTTCCGCCGCTTGCATCGCCAGGAGGAATTTCCCGGGCTGGGAATCGGCCTGGCGACGGTGCAGCGCATTCTGCACCGCCACGGCGGCAGCATCGACGCCGACGCCGCCCCTGGATGCGGTGCGCTGTTCAGCTTTAGCCTGCCGCAATCAGAAACCGTGGAGACGCCATGAGCCAAGGATCGAGCAGCGTATTGCTAGTTGAAGACAATCCGCACGATGAGGCGCTGACCCTGCGGGCCCTGCGCAAGATCAATCTCGCCAATCAGGTGGATGTGGTGCGCGATGGCCAGCAGGCGCTGGATTACCTGTTTCGGCAAGGCGAGTTCGCCGGCCGCGAGGGCACCGGTCTGCCGACGGTGATGCTGCTCGATATCGGACTGCCGCGGGTCAGCGGTCTGAACGTCCTGGCCCGGCTGCGCGCCGACCCATTGACCCAGTTGCTGCCGATCGTCATCCTGACCTCGTCCGACGAGGAGCAGGATCGCATGCAGAGCTACCAGAGCGGGGCCAACAGCTTCGTCAGAAAGCCACTCGACTTCGGCGAGTTCGCCGAAACCGTGGCCCGCCTCGGCGTCTATTGGCTGGCGACCAACGAGCCGCCCTCTGCCGCGAAGACCTAGCGTGACGCTGGCGATCAAGCTCCTGGTCATCGAAGACAGCGACAGCGATTTCGCGTTGCTGGAGCGCGAACTGCGCCGCGGCGAGCGGCGGGTCGACTGCCATCGCGTTCAGACGCCGCAAGCGTTGCAGCTCGCCCTGCAGCAGGCCGGGTGGGCGGCGCTGCTCTCCGACTACCAGGTCCCCGGCATGAGATTCGAGGACAGTCTGGTCTGGGCGACGACGCGCCTGCCCGATGTACCGGTGATCCTGGTCTCGGGATTCATCGGCGAGGAGAAGGCGATCGCGCTGCTCAAGCTCGGCATGCGCGATTTCGTCGCCAAGGACAACCTGGGGCGACTTCCCTCGGTGCTGGACAGATGTCTGCGCGAAGCCGAGGAACGGCGGCGGCTCAACGCGGTGGAAGAGTCCTTGCGCCAGAGCGAGAACCAGTATCGGGTGCTGGTCGAGCAGGCTGCCGATGCCATAGTGACCACCAATAGCGCCGGCAACATCGTCAATTGGAACCGCGGTGCCGAACAGATGTTCGGCTACAAGGAGGAGGAGGCGATCGGCCGGGCCGTGGCGATGCTGCTGCCGGAGAGATTCCTGGAACGGCATCGCGCCGGTGTCGCGCGCCTGTTCTCCGGCGCTGCCCCGCGCGGCGCCGGCAAGCCGGTCGAAGGGGTGGCGTTGCGCCAGGACGGTCGCGAATTCCCGATCGAGCTTTCGCACGCGCTGTGGAGCGGCGGCGACGAGCGGTTCATCACCTCCATCATCCGCGACATCAGCGAACGCAAGCAGGCGGAGCGGCAGCGCAAAGAACATCGAGAGCAGTTGGAGGAGCTGGTCCGGCTGCGCACCGAGGAGCTGTCCTCCGCGCTCGAGGTGGCCAAGCTGGCCGACCAGACCAAGGACGAATTCCTCGCCAACATCAGTCACGAGCTGCGCACGCCGCTCAACGCCGTGATCGGCATGGCGGGCTTGGCGCAGGCCATGAGCGGCGATGCCAAGCAACGCGGTTACCTGGACCGGATCGTCGCCTCGGGCAAGCACCTCAACCGTCTCATCGGCGATCTGCTCGATCTGACCAAGATCGCGGCCGGACACATGACCTTCGAATCGATCACCTTCAGCCTGCGCGGCCTGATCGAACGCGCCAGCTCGGTGATGGCGCCGAGCGCGGCGGAAAAGGGACTGGGCTTCGGCTACAGCATTGATCCGGCGGTGCCCGAGGTCCTGATCGGGGATCCCCTGCGCGTCGAACAGATACTGCTCAACCTGATGAGCAATGCGATCAAGTTTACCAGCGCCGGCCGCGTCGAACTGCACGTTCGCCTTGCTGGAGGCGATGCGCAGCGCGTCTGTCTCGACCTCGAGGTCGAGGATACCGGCATCGGCATCAAGCCCGAGGAACTCGAACGCCTGTTCTCCCCCTTTTCCCAGGCGGACAGCTCGGTGAGCCGCAAATACGGCGGCACCGGCCTGGGTCTTGCCATCAGTCGCCGCCTGGCGCAGATGATGGATGGCGACCTCAGCGTCAGCAGCCGCGCAGGTGGCGGCAGCACCTTCAGGGCGCGGATCTGCTGCGGCCTGGGCGATGCGGCGAATCTGCCCTTGGAACAGGCGCTGGCCGAAGGCGCGATGCCGCAGCGATACGCGGGGGTGACCATCCTGATCGTCGAGGACCAGCCCATCAACCGCGAAATCGTCGAGGCGCTGCTCGGCGCGGTCGGCATCCGCTCGCGCACGGCGACCGACGGCCGGCAAGCGCTCGAACTGCTGCTCGCCGCGGGCCCCGCAGGCTACGATCTGGTCTTGATGGATATCCAGATGCCGATCATGGATGGGCTCACCGCCACCCGGGCGTTGCGCAGCCGCAACGAATTCGCCGCCTTGCCGATCATCGGCATGACCGCCCACACCATGGAGCACGAACAGCAGATCGGTCTCGACGCCGGGATGAGCGACCATATCGGCAAGCCTTTCGACAACCAGACCTTCTACCGAACGCTGGCGAAATGGATTCCGCGGGCGAAGCAGCAAGAGCACCTCGAGCCAGTCGCGGCGGCGGCAGCGCCGTCGGTCGCTGGCCTCGCGGCCTTGGTCGGCGTCGATACGCAGCGCGGCCTGGCGCGCTTTGCCGGCAACGAACAACGCTACCGCCATTGGCTGTCGAAGTTCACCGACGACGCCGACGCGACCTTGAACCGGCTACGGCAGGGCCTGGCCAGGGGCGAACTGGAGCAGGGCCGCCGCCTGGCCCACGGCTTCAAGGGACAGGCGGGCATGCTCGGGCTCAGCGAATTGCAGGCGCTGGCGGCGGCCTTGGAGGAACGGCTGTCCCGGGGTGAGGTCGCGGCGCCGACGCTGTCCAGGATCGAGGGCGAGCTGCAGCTGCTGCGCCAGCGCTTGCAACAGGTCTTTGGCCCGGTCGCGGCGAGCACCGGCGACCCGGCGGTGGATGGCAGCGAGCGGCGGCATCGACTGCGGCTGGCGGACAAGCTGATCCTGCTGATCGACGACGATCCGCTGGTGCGCGAGGTCCTCGACCAGCGTCTGCAGCCCAGGTATCAGACCCGGCTGGCCGCGGCCGGCGCCGAGGGCTTGGCGCTGGCGCGGGCGCTGCCACGGCCCGACCTGATCCTGCTCGACATCGAACTGCCCGACATCCAGGGCTACGAGCTTTGTCGCGTCCTCAAGGCCGATGCCGCCACGGCCGAGATCCCGCTGATCTTCCTCTCCAGCCACAACAAGGTCATCGACGTCACCCGCGGCCTCGAGTTGGGAGCGGTCGATTACGTCGCCAAGCCGGTGGAAGGTCCCATCCTGTTGGCGCGCATCGAAACCCATCTGCGCTTGCGCGAGACCAGCGCCTTGTTGCGCAATCAGAACCTGAACCTCGAATCGCTGGTCGACCTGCGCACCCGCGACTTGGCGGCGCGGACCGCCGAACTGCAGCACAGCCAGGATCTGAGCATCGTCGCCCTCGGCTCGATCGCCGAAACGCGGGACAACGAGACGGGCAACCACATCTATCGCACCAGCGCCTACGTCGAACTCCTGGCGAGGCGCTTGGCGACCAAGGCGTCGCATCGCAACAGCCTCGCCGCCAACGACTGGGAGAAGATCTGGAAGTCGGCGCCGCTGCACGATATCGGCAAGGTCGGCATCCCCGATCACATTCTGCGCAAGCCGGGGCCGTTGACCGCCGCCGAGTTCGAAGTGATGAAGCGACACACCACCCTTGGGCGCGATGCGATCAAGTCGGCGGAGATCCGCGCCAGTGCCAAAGGTTCGTTCCTGCACACGGCGGCGGAGATCGCCTACTCCCACCATGAGCGCTGGGACGGCAGCGGCTACCCGGACGGTCTGCGCGGCGAGGAAATTCCCCTGTCGGCGCGCTTGATGGCGGTCGCCGATGTCTACGATGCCCTGGTCAGCGAGCGCGTCTACAAGGCCGCCATGCCCCATCTGACGGCGGTCGACATCATTCGCGCGGCCAGCGGCAGCCAGTTCGATCCGGGAATCGTCGAGTGCTTCCTCGAGCTGGCCGATGAGCTGATGCTGATCGCCTTGCGCTTCGACGACACCGCGCGCGGCGCTGGGTCGCGGCCGCACTGAAGCGCGGGCTTGCGCGTCGCCGCCGCGCCGCTCATCGCGCCGCGACTTCGACCCGGTTGCGGCCCGCGCTCTTCGCCGCGTAGAGGGCCTTGTCGGCGCGGTTCACCGACTGGTCCGGCGCCTCGGCACCGTCGTACTGGCTGACGCCGACGCTGATCGTGACGGCGATCTGCTTGCCGTTGTAGGCGATGGGCGTGCTCGCCACCTTGTCGCGCAGCGTCTCGGCGATGCGCTGTGCCTCGGGCTGGTCGCAGCCGTTCAACACCAGCAGGAATTCCTCGCCCCCCCAGCGCACGGCGATGTCCGATTCGCGCAGGCTCCCCAGGAGCAGCGCCGCGACCCCCTGCAACACCGCGTCGCCGGCGGCGTGCCCGTGACGATCGTTGATCTCCTTGAAGTTGTCCAGGTCGGCGAGCAACATCGCCAGCGGCTGCGGCGCGCGCCGATATTCGGCCAGCAGCTTGTCGATCAGGATGGCGAAGGCGTGGCGGTTGAGCAGGCCGGTCAGTTCGTCGGTCGAGGCCATCGCCTCGATCCGCCGCTGGTAATTTTCTAATACCAGGTGGGTCAGCAGCAGCACCACCAGGGTCACCGCCAGGCTGATGGCGAGGTTGATGTGCAGGGTGCGGCGAATGCCGACGAGCGCCTGTTCCTCGTTTTGCTCCACGAACAGGTACCACTTCAGCTCGGGCAGGTAGTTCACGTTGAGGATGTGGTTGTCGCCGTCGGCCGTGTATTGGTAGGAGCCGGCCTTGTCCTGGAGGATGCGATCGACCAGCGGACCGAGGCCCGGCGAGTTGCGCAGGTCGGGAGGGCGGCCGGTCTGATTGCCGAACAGCACGACCTGACCGCCGCTGTCGACAAAATAGATGGTGCGCTGAAAGCGCCGCTGGTATTCGGCGATCAGATGGCGCACGGCATCGACGGTCAAGCCGACGCCGGTGGCGCCGATGTAATGACCGGAGAAGTCGAACACCCGGTAATTGATGAATATGGTCAGGGCGTCGGCATTGGCCAGATCGGGATCGACGTTGATCTCGTAGTCCGGCTTCATCTGCCGCACCCGGTAGTACCAGGCGTCGCGCGGCTCGCTCGGCGTCACCCGCTTGAGGATGCCCTCGCCGGTGTAGTAGTTGGCGCTCTTGTCGGAAACGAAGAAGCTGCTGAAGGCGCTGTAGCGATCCTTCATCTCGCGCAGATAGCGGGACAGCGCGCCGACGTCGCCCTCGCCTTTGACCACCCAGTCGCGGAGAAAGGTGTCGTGCGCCATGGTCGAGGAGATCAACACCGGCCGCACCAGATCCTTCTGGATCTCCGAATAGATGTTGCTCGCCGTCAAGGGCAAGTCCTGGCCGGCGATGGCGTCGCGAATCGCCTGGCGCGAGACGAAGTAGCCGAACAGGGTGGTCGCGAAGAAGCCGAGCCCGAGCAGCAGGCCCAGCAACAACAGCAATCCGCGGCGGTCGAAGATGCGGGGTGTGGTCATGGCGGCAGTATTCTATGCGATGGCGGCGCATCCTTGTCCATCGCTGGCGCGGACCATGCCGCGGCGCCCGCAGTCCGGCAACGGGCGCTGCCAGCCCATTCCGCGTTCAAAACGACGAGCCCGGTGTCTTGAGGAACTCGATCTCCTGCGCGGTCGAGGCGCGGCCGAGAACCGCATTGCGGTGCGGGTAGCGGCCGAAGCGGTCGATGATCGCCTTGTGCCGGCGCTCGAACTCGAGGTTGTCTTCGATTCCGGGCTGGCTGAACAGGGTGAGCGCGACGGCGTGGATCAGCCGCGACTCGCTGTGCATATAGGGCATATAGAGGAAGGCGCGCTGCACCGGTTGGAGCTCGCGGTCGGCCCCGGCGGCGAGCGCTTCCTGCGCCAGCGCCAGCGCCAAGGGGTCGCAGACGAAGGCGCGCGCCGTGCCGCGGTGGATGTTGCGCGAAAATTGGTCGAGCACGATGATTTCTGCCAGGCGGCCGCGCGCCGTCTCGCGCCAGGTGTAAAGTTCGCAGCGTTGGGCGGCAGCCAAGACGGCGCCGAAGCGCGCATCGATCTGGCGGTCGAACTCTTCTGCGGCCGTCCACCACTGCTTCGGTGTCGCTTCCTTGAACCAGAAGTCGAGCACGCTGTTCGCTGTCTGCGCCATTACGCCTCCTCGGTCAGTCTTTCGAGCAACCCTGGATCGTCGTTGGCCGGGCTGTTGACCCGCCTGCCGACCGGATAGACTTCCATGAGCCGTTCGGGATAGGGCGTCAGCATTGCCTGGAGCGCTGCTGCGTCGGCGTGTCGGGGATCCAACCAGGACGCGTAGTGTTCGGGCCGGATGATCGCCGGCATCCGGGCATGGATCTCGCGCATGGCGGGATTCGCTTCGGTCGTCAGTATGGCGAAGGTCTGGACCTCGTGCTCCGGGCCGTGCCAATGCTCGAGCAGGCCAGCCATCGCGAACGGCGCCAGATCGCGCATCCGGATCAGGTAGGGCTGCTTCTTGCCGGCGACCAGCTTCCACTCGTAGTAGCCGTCCGCGGGCACGAGCACCCGGCCCTTGCGGAAGGCGTGGCGGAACATCGGCTTGGCCGGCGCTGTTTCTGCCTTGGCGTTGATCGGCCGGTTCAGCTTGGCGGGGTCCTTGACCCAGGAAGGAATCAGTCCCCAGCGCGCCATCACAAACCGACGGCCGCCGTCGGCATCCTGGCTCAGCACGGGCAGGATCTGCGACGGCGCCACGTTGAAGCGCGGCGGCAGATCGAATCCGCCCGCGAGAGCGAAATGCTCGAGGTAGCGCGATGGAGGTCCATGGAGCACGTAGCGGCCGCACATCGAGCCATTATGACCGATAGAAGCGGCCGGCGCGATGGGGCGCTGCCCGCTTGAACCCTGTTGCGGCTTGCGAATTCAATATAATCAACTTTCTGCTACAGCTGCCGCCTGATTGCACTTCCTCTATGGATAGCAAGGTCGTCTACACGAAAACCGCAAAGGGGATGCGGGAGGCCACCGGCAAGACCAAGGTCTTGCGCCGCGATCTGCGCAATGTCCTCAAGGAGATCGACGGGCAAGCCACGGCGGGTGAACTGCTGGCCAGACTGGACCTATCCGTGGAACAACTGGAAGAGGCCTTGTTCAATCTCCGTGGCGGGGATTACATCAGGGAATTTGTTCGCCCAGCGGCCTTTGTTCCGCCAGCGCGACACGAACAAATCGTCGTCGTCGAGAGCGACAACCTGGACTTCACCGACGCAGAAGACGTATCGCTCGACTTCACAAACGTCGAAAGCGAGTCCGCTGCATCCGCTTCAAGGCGTGAAGCGGAAGACCGCGCCAGGCGCGAAGCCGAAGAGATTGCCCGGCGTGAGGCAGAAGCGCATGCGCGGCGAGAGGCAGTAGAGAAGGCCAGGCGAGAGGCGGCAGAGAAGGCCCGCCGCGAAGCCGAACAGCAAGCGCTGCGAGAAGCGGCGGAAAGAGTACGGCGCGAGGCGGAGGAACAGGCTCGACGTGTCGCTGCGGAGAAAGCGAAGCGAGAAGCGGAAGAACAGGCTCGACGCGAAGCTGAGGCGAAGGCGAGGCGGGAGGCTGAAGAGAAGGCCCGGCGCGAGGCCGAGGAGAAGGCCCGGCGCGAGGCGGAGGAGCGGGCTAAACGCGAGGCGGAGGAGAAGGCGAGACTGGAGGCCGAGGAGACGGCCCGGCGCGAGGCGGAAGAGCAGGCTCGACGCGAGGCGGAGGCGAAGGCAAAGCGGGAGGCTGAAGAGAAGGCCCGGCGCGAGGCGGAAGAGCAGGCTCGACGCGAAGCTGAGGCGAAGGCGAGGCGGGAGGCCGAAGAGCAGGCCCGGCGGGAAGCCGAAGAGCAGGTTCGACGCGAGGCGGAAGAGCAGGCTCGACGCGAAGCTGAGGCGAAGGCGAGGCGGGAGGCCGAAGAGCAGGCCCGGCGCGAGGCGGAAGAACAGGCTCGACGCGAGGCCGAGGCGAAGGCGAGGCGGGAGGCCGAGGAGAAAGCCCAGCGCGAGGCCGAGGAGTTGGCTCGACGACAGGCAGAGGAGAAGGCGAGGCGGGAGGCTGAAGAGCAAGCCCGGCGGCAAGCGGAAGAACAGGCTCGGCGCGAAGCGGAGGAGAAGGCGAGGCGGGAGGCCGAAGAGCAGGCCCGGCGCGAGGCGGAAGAACAGGCTCGACGCGAAACCGAGGCGAAGGCGAGGCGGGAGGCCGAAGAGCAAGCCCGGAGGGAAGCCGAAGAGCAGGCTCGACGTGAGGCTGAGGCGAAGGCGAGGCGGGAGGCAGAAGAGCAAGCCCGGCGGGAGGCGGAAGAGAAAGCGAGGCGCGAGGCGGAAGAGAAGGCTAGACGCGAGGCCGAAGAGTGGGTCCGGCGGGAGGCCGAGGAGAAGGCGAAGCGGGAGGCCGAAGAGCAGGCGAGGCGTGAGGCGGAGGCGAAAGCGAGGCGGGAAGCCGAAGAGAAAGCCCGGCGGGAGGCGGAAGAACAGGCGAGGCGGGAGGCCGAGGAGCAGGCCCGGCGCGAGGCTGAGGAGCAGGCGACGCGCGAGGCCGAGGAGAAAGCCCGGCGCGAGGCCGAGGAGAAGACGAGACGCGAGGCTGAGGCACGGGCGAGGCGGAAGGCCGAAGAAGAAGCCCGGCGCGAGGCGGCAGAACAGGCGCGACGCGAGACGGCAGAGAAAGCCCGGCGAGAGGTCGACGAAAGGGCGCGGCGTGCGGCCGAGCAAGAGGCGCAACTCGAGGCCGAAGAAAGAGCCCTGCGCGCGGCAGACGAGCAGGCCAAGCGTGCGATCCGCGAGGCGGCGCAGCGGCAGGAGGACGAAGAGCAGCGACGACTGCAGGCCGAGGAACGCGCAACTCTGCAGGCGGCGGCCGCCGCGGCGGCGGCAGCGGCAGCAGCGGCGACAGCGGCAGCGGCAGCGGCGCGCCGCGAAGCGGAAGATCGGCGAGTACCGAGGCCGGCAGCAGCGAGCGAAGCTACGCCTGCAACCCGTGTCGGCAGGCCGCGCTATCGCAAGCCGATCAACCGGTTCAAGCTGTTCGCGATCGCTACGCTGGTCCTGATCGCGGCTGGCGTGGCGCTGATCCAGGTGCTACCGTTCGAAGACCAACGCCTGCGCCTGGAGCAGACGGCGACGGCGCAGCTGCAACAGGCGGTGAGCGTCAGGGCGCTGCATCTGGCGCTGCTACCGCGGCCACATTGGCGGCTGGAGGGAGTCAGGATCGGCGCCCAAGAGCAGATAATCGTCGCACAGATCGACGCGTTCGCTGGCCTGGGCGATCTGTTTGGCGACAGCCCCAAGTTCACCGAACTCGAACTCGACCGCGCCCGGTTGAACGAGCAGGCGCTCGGCTGGCTCTTGTTCGGCGCACAGCGCGGGGCGAACTGGAAGCTCACCCGGGTGCGGGCGAGCAAGGTCTTGCTCGCTTCGACGCAGATCGTCCTGCCCGCCTTCGATGGCGAGATGGAGGTCGGCGCCGATGGCAGATGGCGGACGCTGCATCTTGAATCTGCCGACAAGAAATTCAGCATCGACCTGCAGCCACGCGCCGGGTCGGTGCAAATCGACGTCAACGCGGCTTCCTATCGCCTGCCGTTCGGTTCTTCACTGGTGATCGAGGACCTGCAGGCCAAAGCGCTCGCCAGCCCTGGCGAGCTTGAGGTGAGCGAGTGGTACGGACATCTCTACGGCGGCACCCTGCGCGGCAACGCCAGGCTGAAATGGGGCGCTTCCTGGAGCCTGGAAGGCGAGCTGAACGCCAAGGCGATGGAGGCCGCGCGCCTGGTGCCCGGCCTGTTGGACGAGGGCTGGTTCGAGGGCGATGCGCGCTACCGTTGCCACGCCGCCGCCGCCGAACAGCTGCTCGCCGCGCCGTCGCTGCAGGGCGAGTTCATGGTGCATAAAGGCCGCTTGCCCGGGGTCGATCTTGGCAGCCTGTTGAAGGGCGAGCGCGGCGGTGACAAGTCGAGCTTCGCCGAGCTCGCTGGCAACGTCGTGGTCGATGCAGGTCACATTCAGTTGCGCCAACTGCGCCTCGCCGCGGGCTTGATTGCGGCGCATGGCGAAGCCAGAGTCGATCCGGACGCCAGTCTGATCGGCCGCTTTACCGTCGAACTCAAGTCCCCGGTCATGCACCGCAGCGCCGCTTTGCTCCTCTCGGGTACGCTCAAGGAGCCGCGCTTCAATCGCCAGCAGACCGATCGACGATGAGCGGACCGCCGCGCTGGGCAAGGGTGCCCGCCCGTCTCGAGTCAGTCGCAAAAGCGCCCGGCGAAGAGCGAGCAAAGCACGCCGGGCTTTTTCCCTGCCTGCTTCTTGGCGGCTTCTGCCGCTGCGCGCCGGGCCTGGTCTTCGGCCTCCCGCCGCTGCTTGGCTTCGGCGCTCTGCCTGATGCGCAGGTCGACCTTCGCCGCGTGTTCGGCGATCGCGCGTTGCCGGCTCTGCTCCTCGAGCAGGCGCGCCGGCCGCAAGCGTTCCCGCTCGGCGTCCTGGCTTGCCCGCTGTTCGCGCTTCCTTTGCCGAGCAGTCTCCGCCACCTGGGCGTCGACCTGCCGTCGTTGCAGGTCGGCCGCATCCTTGGCGCGTCGCTGCTCCCGTTCGGCATCGCGCGCGGCCTGGGCGCGCTGCGCCTGTTCGAGCTGTGCTGCCTGCTCCGCTTGCAGACGCGGCGCCTCGGCGGCGTGGCGGCTTGCGCTGGCCTCGCGTTGCAGACGACGATGGGCCCGCTCCGCATCCCTGCCCTCCTTGTCGAGCTGGCGCGACTCGGCCACCGCAGCGTGCTTCATCGCCGCGGCAGCGTCGAGGCAGGCGTTGGGCAGCAGCTGCTTGTGGCAGGCGGCCTGGTCGCGGCGCAGTCGCTGCTCTGCCTCGGTCTTCATGGCCGTCGCGCGTTCTCGCAAGGCGTGTGCCTGCGGCAGCGGCAGCAGAGCGGTCGCCGCCGGGTCTTGTGGCTGCGCCCGGCCTGTCTGCCAGCCCATCAGGAACAGCGCCAGGAAGAGGGCCAACGGCCTGGCCAACAACCGGGCCGAGGCGGCCATCGTTCTTTGTCGCAGCATGGGTCCAGTTTAGCGTCCAATCGACTCGCCGGGCGCATCGCCGGCGCTTGCCGCGGTCCGCGCCATTGCCGCGCCGCCGCTCCCATGCGAACATGCGGCCTGACAGGCGCGCGCTCAACGGACCTTCTCAGCAGCGAGATCTCATGGCAGAACATATAGGCCGCTTCGAAATTCGCCGCGAATTGGGCAGGGGTACGCACAGCGTCGTCTATCTGGGATTTGACCCGCACCTGCAGCGCGAGGTTGCGATCAAGACCCTGCACCTCGGCGGCTCCAACCCCGACCAGCGCAGCAGCGCCGAGCACTCCCGGCTGATGACCGAGGCGCGCACCGTGAGCAAGCTGCGCCATGCCAACATCGTGCCCATCTTCGAAGCCGGCGAGGACAACGGTGATCCCTACCTGGTGTTCGAGTACGTGGACGGCCGCAGCCTCGACCAGCTGCTGCGCGTCGAGGGCGCACTGGGGCCGGTGCGCGCCGCCGAAATCATGCAGGCGGTGCTCGGTTCCCTGGTCGCTGCCCACGCGCAGGGAATCAGCCACCGCAACCTGAAGCCGTCGAACATTCTGATCGACACGGCGGGCCAGCCCCGCGTCATGGACTTCGGCATCAGCATGGGCGTGACCAGCGAACAGCTGCAGGCCGCCAGCGGCACCCTGCTCGGGACGCCGGCCTATATGGCGCCGGAGTATGTGTTGAGCGGCATCGTCAGCCCGGCGTGCGACATCTACGCGGCGGGCCTGATCCTGCTCGAGATGTTGACCGGGCGCCGCGCCGTCGAAGGCAAGAGCGTGGCCGAGATGCTGAAGCGGGTGGCCACCGAGCCGCTGACCCTGCCGGCGGACATGGCGATCGACGAGCGTCTGGGGAGCATCGTGCTACGGGCCTGCGCCCACGCGCCGGCCGAGCGCTACGTCGACGCCGAGCAGCTGCTGCAGGCGCTGACCGGCTATCTGGGCGTCGTCAGCGAGCAGAACGATGGCGGCTGGAACGCCAAGAAGCAGAGCACCATGGAATTCCTGTTGCGGCGCATGCGCCACAAGACCGATTTCCCGGCGCTCTCGGATTCGGTGGCAACGATCAACCGGCTCACCGCCTCGGAGAAGGAGAGTATCAACTCGCTGTCGGGGGCCATCCTCAGGGATTTCGGCCTGACCAACAAGATACTGCGCCTGGTCAATTCGGCCTACTATCGCCAGGTCTCGGGCGGCAACATCAGCACCGTGTCGCGCGCCTCGATCGTGCTCGGTTTCGACGCCATCCGCAACATCGCCCTGACCATCATCCTGTTCGAACACCTGCAGAACAAGGGCAACGCCAGCCAGCTCAAGGAGGCGTTTCTGCGTTCCAACTTCGCTGGTCTGCTGGCGCGCGAAATGTGCGCCAGCATCATGCCGCGCGAGGTCGAGGAGGCTTTCATCTGTTCGTTGTTCTTCGGCCTCGGCCGCCTGCTGGCGCAGTACTACTTTCCCGAGGAGGTCGATGAGATCGTCAAGGTGATGCAGCAGAAGAAGTGCAGCGACGATGCCGCCGCCGCCAAGGTGCTGGGCATCAGCTTCGAGGACCTCGGCGTCGGCATCGCGCGCAGCTGGGGCTTTCCCAAGGGCATCGTCGCCAGCATGCGCAAGCTCCCCGCCGGGCCGGTGCGCAAGCCGCTGACCCAGGACGAGACCATGCACATCATCGCCTGTTTTTCCAACGAGCTGTGCGACGCCATCGCCGGGACGGCGCCCGAGGACAGGCGGGCGGCGCTCAGGCGCATCGGCGAGCGCTACGCCAACAGCCTGAAGTTTTCCGACGATCAGCTCAAGGAGATTCTGGAGAAGTCCCTCGGCGACCTGGCCCAGGTGGGGCGGATCCTGCGGGTGAACCTCAAGCAGAGCCCCTTCGTGCGCCAGGCCAAGATCTGGGCTGGCGAACCCCAGGAAGAGGCGAGCTACGGGTCCGATACCGACATGCTCGACTCGACCATGGTCCTCGGCGTCGAGGCCGAAGAGTTCGGCCACGAGGCCGCCGGCGCGGTGACGAGCGCCGTCGAGAGCGACGCCCAGACGATACTCAGCGCCGGCATCCAGGACATCAGCGCCTCCTTGGTCGAAGACGTCAGCTTGAACGACATCCTGCGCATCACCCTGGAGACGATCTACCGGGCGATGGGCTTCGGCCGGGTCCTGCTCTGTCTGCGCGAGGCGAAGAGCAACCAGATGGTCGGCCGCTTCGGCTTCGGCACCGATACCAACGAGCTGGCGCGCAATTTCCGCTTCTCGCTGACATCGACCACCGACGTGTTCTACGCTGCCGTCGCCAAGGGTCTGGACCTGCTGATCAGCGACGTCGATGAACCGAAGATCGCGGCGCGCATTCCCGAGTGGTACAGCAGACACTTTGCCGCCAAGACCTTCGTCCTGTTCCCGCTGGTGATCAGAGGCAAGCCGGTGGCGCTGATCTACTGCGACAAGGAAAAGGCCGGCGAGATCGTGATCGCGGAAAAGGAATTGTCGCTGCTGAAGACCCTGCGCAACCAGGCCGTGCTGGCCATGAAGCAGGGGGCTTGAGCCCTTTCCGGCGCGAGCACGGCGCCTGCCGCCAGCAGCCCGAGCGGCGGGCAGGAGAGGCGTTTTTCGCTACAATGGCGCAAAGGGCTGCGTCAAGACCATGGAAAAAGCGCGCGTCGATCACTTGCAACCCGGAGTCTTCATTTCCCTTGCGGATGTCGGCTGGATGCGCCATCCGTTCATGCTCAACGAATTCCGCATCACCAGCGAAAAACAGATCCTGGTCCTGCAGGAGATGGGCCTGACCGAGATCGCCTGGGACCCGGTGCGCAGCACCGCCACGCCGCTGGTCGAATCGGCGCCGCTGGTGGAGGAGGATTTCGGCGCCAGTGCCCTGGCCGGGATGCTCGACGAGAAGCGCTCGCGCATCGAGCGGGTGCGCTTCCGCCGCGAGCAGTTCGCCCGCCGCGAGCGCGAGTACGAGAAGGACACGGTGAGCGCCGGCAACATCCTCAAGACCGTCGCCGGCCGCCCGGTCGAAGCCCACGCCCAGGCCAAGACTCTGGTCGGCGTCATGGTTTCCGGGCTGATCGGTGCCGACAGCGAGGTCATCCACCTGGTCAACAGCAAGGTCAGGGAGATCGGCGAGGCTTCGCACTCGGTCAACGTCATGGTGCTGTCGCTGTTGCTGGGCAAGGCGCTGCGGCTCAGCGAAGAGGAGTTGAAATGGCTGGGGATGGGCGCCTTGCTGCACGACGCCGGCAAGTGCGACGTGCCCACGCGCATCCTGCGCTCGAGCGAGCGCACCCGGCCCGAGGAAGAGTTCTATCGCGGCCACGTCGCCTTCGGCATCAAGGCCGTCGCCGGCATCCGCGAACTGGAGGCGCCGGTGCGCAACATCATCGCCTGCCACCACGAGCGCTGGGACGGCAGCGGTTTTCCGAACAAGCTCGTCGGCGAGAAGATACCCAAGCTGGCGCGCATCGTCGCGCTCGCCAACCGCTACGACAATCTCTGCAATCCCTACGACGTCAAGCTGTCGAACACCCCGGCCGAGACCATCTCGCAGCTGTTCCGCAAGGAGGCGACCCACTACCAGGCGGAGTTCCTGCAGGCCTTCGTCAAGGTGCTCGGCGTCTATCCACCCGGCAGCTTCGTGGCGCTGTCCAACGGCAGCGTCGGTCTGGTGATCGAATCCAATTCGGCCGACATCCTGCATCCGCTGCTGATGCTGCACGATCACGAGGTGCCGCGCGCCGAGGCGATCCTGCTCGATCTGCGCGACACCGACCTGGCGATCGCCAGCGCCATCAACCCGGCGACCCTGCCGCTGGAGGTGGTCGAATATCTGGCGCCGCGGGGTCGCGTCGACTACTACGTCTAGCACCAATTACGTGCTAGCACCTGCCACGTGCCAGCACCTGCCACGTGCCAGCACCTGCCACGTGCTAGGACCTGCAACGTCCTAGCGCCGGGGCACGCTCAATCGAGCAGGGCGTTGATGGCGCCGATATCTTCGTCGCCGAGGGACCCCGCCGCCGCCTTCAGCCGCACCTGCGCCGCCAGCGTATCGAAGCGCGCCTTGGCCAGATCGCGCTGGGTCGAGAACACCTGCTGCTGGGCGTTCAACACGTCGATGTTGGCGCGCATCCCGATCTCGTAGTTGAGCCGGTTCGAGGCCAGGGCCGAGCGCGAGTAGGCGAGGCCCTGCTCGAGCGCCTGCACCTGCGCCAGACCCGAGGTGACGCCGAGATAGGCCTGCAACGCCTGCAGCGCCGCCTGGCGCTTGGCGTTGTCGAGATCGGCGCGCGCCTTGTCGCGCAGCGCCACGGACTCGCGATCGCGGGAGTTGGTGGCGCCGCCCGCCAGCAGCGGCACCGACAGCTGCAGGCCGACCGTGCTGCTGTTGCTGTCGCTGCCCGGATAGAGCACGCCGACCACCATCTGCGTCTGTTGCGAGGCGCGGCCGCGCGTGGCGACCAGATCCAGGGTCGGCAGGTGGCCAGCGCGCTGCTTGCCCACCTCGCGATCGGCGATCTCGTAGCTGGCCTGCGCCGCCTGCACCACGTAGTTGCCCTGCTCGGCCGAATTGGTCCACGAATCGACGTCCGCCGGCTGCGGCCGGCCGATGGTCACTCCCGGTTTGAGGCCCTTCAGCGCCAGCGGCTCCTTGCCCGTGACCAGGCGCAGGGCGCGGCGCTTGACCAGCAGCTCATTGGCGGCGGCGATCTCCTGGGCGCTGGCGAGGTCGAAGCGCGCCTGCGCCTCCTGGCTGTCGGTGATCGAGGCGGTGCCGATTTCGAAGCCCTTGGCGGTCACCGCCAGCTGCTCGGCGATGGCGCTCTTCTGCGCTTGCGCCGCCGCCACCGTCTCCTGCGCCAACAGCAGATCGAAGTAGGCCTGGGTCACCCGCAGCAGCAGGTCTTGGCGCGCGGCGGCATATTGCGCCTCGGCCTGGACCACCGCCAGCTCCGACTGTTGGTAGTTGGCCCAGTTCTGCCAGCGGAACAGCGGCTGGGTCAGCGAGACGCTCCACCCGTTGTTGTTGTAGCGGCTGGGAATCACCCCGGCGGAGGGGCGCGACTCGTAATCGATGGCGTTCTTGACCGTGCTCGCCGACAGCCCCAACACCGGCAGCAGACCGGCGCGACCCTGCGGCAGCCGCTCCCGACCGGCCTCGAGCGCGGCGCGCGCCGAGGCGAACTGGGCGTCGTAGGCGAGGGCGTCGCGAAAGGTCTGGAGCAGGTCGGCGGCGTGGGCGACGAGCGGCAGCAGCAGGATGGCGAACAGCAGGGATCGGGTCATCTGGAGTCGGCGAGC
The DNA here is from genome assembly GCA_023258955.1 of Sterolibacterium sp. Taxonomy (GTDB): domain Bacteria; phylum Pseudomonadota; class Gammaproteobacteria; order Burkholderiales; family Rhodocyclaceae; genus CAIYYX01. The sequence continues at coordinate 3,160 of JAHFRE010000046.1, read as the reverse complement.
GTGGGATGCGCCGGCGAAGATACCACGACCGCGGCCTTCGAGCGCAAAGCTGAGGGGCCGTCGTGAGAGTGCGAGCGAACGGACCCAGCGCAGCGCCGGCAAAGCCGCGAGCCTGCGCCCGCTAGTGGCAGGAACGACGCTGCCAGGCAACGCCGGTCTTGGTGACGATGGCCAGCAGCGCCTCGGTCGCGCACACGGCGTGGAACCACTGTCTGCCGGGGAGGCTGAACAGGCTGCCCCAGCCGAAGGGCGCGGCGCGGCGAAGCGATGCCTCCGCCGCGAGGTTCCGCCGCAAATGATCGACGGCCGCCTGCCAATATTGCGGCGATTCGATCACGGCGGCTTCGGCGCTGGCAGCGCGCAGCGCCTTGATCCAGAGCTTCTGCGCCGCCGCTTCGGGAATTCCGGATTTCTTTGCCAGCCAAGGCAGCATCTTCGGGTACGCTTGTTTCATGTCCAACCCTTCCTGCGCCTGAGTCAGAGCGCGCTTCCAGTTTCGGCAGCGATCCTCGTGGGACCTTGCCGAGGTGCGATGGTGCAGTGCACCAACACTATACCAAGATTCGCGCCCCTCTGCGCTACAATTTGTCTGCAAACGCCGGCTGCGCCTAGCAGCGCAACTCAGCGCCGACCGCAGCGGGACGACATGGCCCAGGAGATCGAACTCAAGTTGTCCCTGCCGCAGCAGGCGCAGGCCGCCCTGCTGCGCCAGCCCCTGCTGGCGAGCGCTACCGCCAAGCGCAGCCAGCAGCTCTCCAACCTCTACTACGACACGCCCAAGCTCACCCTGCGCCGCCGCGGCATCGCCCTGCGGCTGCGCAAGCAAGGCCGGGTTTGGCTGCAGACGGTAAAGTGCGCCGGCGATTCGGCGGCGGGGCTGTCCAGCCGGCCGGAGTGGGAGACGCCCTACGCCGGGCGATTCGACTTCTCGGCGGTCGACGACCCCAGGGTGCGCCGCCAGCTCGAGCGTCCTGCGCTGGCGACGCGGCTGCAGCCGCTGTTCGAGACCCGCTTCCGCCGGACCACCTGGCGCTTCGAGCCGACCCCCGGCTGCGTCTTCCACCTGATGCTCGATCGCGGCTGGGTGATCGCCGCCGGTCGGCGCGAGCCGATTTCAGAAGTCGAGATCGAGCTCGAAAGCGGTGAGGTCGAGCAGATCTTCACGCTGGCCCTGGCTCTGGCCGAGCGCTTGCCGCTGCTGCCGCAGGTCCTCTCCAAAGCCGAGCGCGGTTACCGGCTCTATCAGAACCTGCCCCCGGCCCCGGCCAAAGCCTTGCCGCTACCCCTGGACGCGAAGGCTGCGCCGCTGGTCGCCTTCCGCCAGATCGCCTTGTCCTGCCTCGAACAGCAGGGCCGCAACCTCGAGGGCGCGCAGCGCGGCGACGATCCGGAGTTCATCCACCAGGCGCGGGTGGCGACGCGCCGGCTGCGCGCCGCGGTGCGCCTGTTCGGACCATTGTTGCCAGGCGGTCTTGCCGACGAGCTGCTGCCGCCGCTGCGCCAGTTGATGGATAAGCTCGGCCAAGCGCGCGACCTCGACGTGCTGCTCGCCGACATCGCCCTGCCGGTGCAGCGCTCCCTGCCCAAGGAACCGCGCCTGGCGCTGCTGGTCGACGCCGTCGCGCAGCGACAGCGGGCAGCGCGGCAAGAGGCGCGGCGGCAATTGGCCGCGCCGGCCTACGGCCGCCTGATGCTGCTGGCGATCGTGGCGCTGCATCGACCGCCTCTTTTCGCCGCGCCGGCGGGCACCAGCATCCTCGCCTTCGCCGCGGCGCGGCTGCAGCGGCTGCGGAAGAAGGTGCTGGCGCTGGCAGCGGTCGCGCGCCAGGACGATCCGGCGGCGCTGCACCGACTGCGCATCGCGGTCAAACGTCTGCGCTACGCGCTCGAATTCTTGTCGACGCTGTGCGCGGCCAAAGCGGTCGACCAGCTGCTGCTCAGACTAGGCGCACTGCAGGAGGAGCTGGGCCAACTGAACGACCTGGCCAACGCCGGCCCGCTGCTCGAGCGCTGCGCCGGCGACGAGCCGCGGCTGCGCGAGGCGGTCTCCCTGGTCGGCGGCTGGCACGCCGCGCGCCACCGCCAGCTGCTGGCGCGCATCGCCGAGCGGCTGCGCCAGCTGCGGCGCCTGCGTCTGCCGATCTTGCTCTAAACTGACCGCCTCGAGCGCAGAGGATCTGCCCATGGCCCAATATCCAGAAGATATCTACAGCGAGCCCCAGAACATCGACGTCGATACGCTGGCCAACCTGGGGCCATTGCGCGGCATGGCCGGCATCTGGGAGGGGCAACGCGGCCTCGACGTCAAGCCGAAGGCCGAGGGGGCGAAGCAGCAGGCCTACGTCGAGCGGATCGAGTTGCAGCCGATCGACCCGCAGACCAACGGCCCGCAACTGATCTACGGCCTGCGCTACCACACCCACGTGGTGAAGCCGGCGCAGATCAAGACCTATCACGAGCAGGTCGGCTACTGGCTGTGGGAACCCGCCACGGGCAGCGTCATCCACACGCTGACCATTCCGCGCGCCATGGTGGTGATGGCCGAGGGCAAGGCCGGCGCCGACGCCACCGAATTCGAACTGCTCGCCAGCCACGGCGCCGAGAACTTCGGCATCCGTTCTGCCCCCTTTCTCGACTACGCCTTCAAGACGGTGGAGTTTCGCATCAGGGTGCGCATCAACGGCGACGGCAGCTGGTCCTACGAGGAGGACACGGTGTTGGCCATTCGCGGCCAGAGCGAACTGTTCCACCACACCGACGGCAACACCCTGACGCGGATCGCCGCACCGACGCCCAACCCCTTGGCACGAAAGGTCGCGGCATGAGCTTCGCGCGCGAATACCTGGCCCAGTTGCAGCGCTTCGCCGAGCGTTGCCCGCTGCCCAGGGTGCGCGCCCTGCACCTGCCACCGGCGGCCCCGGGTGAGGGCAACATCGGCGAATTCTGCGCCCTCGAACTCGAGGACGGCTCGCTCGGCCTGTCCTACGTCCTGCTCGACGACACCCTTGCCCGCCTGCTCGACGGCAAAGACGGATTCAAACTCGCCGGCGCCGACGCGCTGGCGCTCGCCCGTCGCTACGAGAGCGATGCGGGCGTCTGGAAGACCATCGGCTTCGCCGCCGCCAACGCCATTTCGCGCTGCCTGTGCGACCGGGCGGGA
>JAHFRE010000223.1 GCA_023258955.1 Sterolibacterium sp. | reverse complement strand
TCGTTCTACCAGTTCGGCCATTATCGTGGCGACTCGGTCGCCGACATCGCCTCGGACAAGCCCCACTACGGCACGCCCAAGGCCTGCGAGAGCTGCCACGCCGCCAAGTACGCCGAATGGGCGAAGGGGGTGCACAACCGTCCTGACAAAGGCAAGGTGGTCAAATGCGAGGTCTGCCACGGCCCATCGTCCAGTCGCGACGTCAAGGGTCCGTTCGACAACGTCGCCACCGGCAAGGACCATCCCAAGGGTTTGAAGATGAGCATCCCGGCCGACAGCGTCAAGCTGTGCACCCTCTGCCACGAGAAGATGCCCGGCCGGCCGCTCGAGCAGAAGCAGATCGAGGTCGCCAGCCACGCCGGCACGGCGCAATGCGTCTCCTGCCACAATCCCCATTCGCCGCGCGACTTCGCGACCGTCGCAGCGAGCGGTCGCAAGGGCGACGCCGCCAAGGGCAAGGCGCTGGCCAGCGATTGCGCCGGCTGCCACGGTGAGACGGGATTCGGCAAGGGCCAGCCGGGTCCGAACATCGCAGGACAAAAGGAGGGCTACCTGGCTGCCGCGCTCAAGGCCTACAAGAAGGGCGGCGGCCGCAGCAACGACATGATGGGCGGTACGGTCGAGCCACTGAGCGACGCCAATCTCGAAGACCTGGCCGGCTACTACGCCTTGCTCGCCTGCGGCAGCGCCAAGGACGGCGACAAGGCGCTCGCCGGCGCCGGCAAGAAACTGGCTGAGAAGTGCGTCACCTGCCACGGCGCCGCCGGCGTCAGCGGCCAGCCGGTCTGGCCGAATCTCGCCGGGCAATCGAGCGAACACCTGCTGGCGGCGCTCAAGGCCTACAAGGACGGCTCGCGCAAGAACGGCATGATGGAGAAGGTCGTGAAAGAACTCAGCGACAAGGACACAGCCAGCCTGGCCGCCTATTACGCCAACGCCGCTTGCAAGTGAGGCGACAGCCATGGACGAGAGGAATGCGAAAATGACAGAGCATCAGGCGAAGAGCCCCGACGACGACAAGAAGCTGTCGCGGGAGCAGTTGCAACGGCGCAGCGTGCTGCGCTTCTTCGGCGCTGCGGCGTTGGGTTGCGGCGCCGCCGCCGCGGTCGCCAGCAGCGACGGCGGCAAGGCGGCGACGGCCGACAAGCCGCAGATCCCAGGCTACGACTGGAAGGCCCACCAGTGGTCCTACGGCATCGATGCGTCGCGCTGCATCGGTTGCCTGCGCTGCGTCGAGGCCTGCAAGAACGAGAACCGGATACAGAAGGATGCGCACCACTTCCGCACCTGGGTGGAGCGCTACGTCTACCTCGAGGGCGAGGACACGGCGCACGTGGACAGCCAAGCCGATCCGGTGAACATCGCCGCCTCGGGTTCGGAGGAGGTGTACCGCTTCGCCAACCGCTACAAGGACGCCAAGGTGGAAAAGGCGTTCTTCGTGCCCAAGATGTGCAACCACTGCACCCATCCCGCCTGCGTCCAGGTCTGCCCGGTGGGTGCGACCTACAAGACCGAAGACGGCGTGGTGCTGATCGACCACACCATGTGCATAGGCTGCCAGTACTGCGTCCAGGCCTGCCCCTACGGCGCGCGCTTCTTCGATGACCGGATGCAAGCGACCAACAAATGCACCTGGTGCTATCACCGCATCACCAAGGGCCTGCTGCCGGCCTGCGTCGAGGTCTGTCCGGTCAGCGCCCGCGTCTTCGGTGACCGCAAGGATCCACAGAGCGCGATCAGCAAGTTCATGCACGACAACCGTACCTACGTGCTGCGGCCGGAATCGGGCAACGCCCCGAACTGCTATTACGTCGGCACCGACAAGGAGGTGAGTTGATGGAAGCCCTATTCGATGCCGCGCCGTTCGTCGGCTACGTCTATCCGAACGAGACGGTCATTCCCTGGACGGTGATGATCGTCATCTACCCCTACCTCACCGGCCTGGTGGCAGGGGCCTTCACCATGTCCAGCCTCTATCAGGTGTTCGGCATGCAGCGCTTCAAGCCGGTCGCCCACCTGTCCCTGCTCACCTCGCTGTGCTGCATGCTGGTGGTGCCGCTACCCCTGCTCCTGCATCTGGGCCATCCGGAGCGGGCGGCCAATCCGATGATCACGCCGCACACCACCTCGGCGTTCGCGGTATTCGGCTTCGCTGCCGGCTTCTACGTCATCCTGCTGATCCTGGAAAATTGGTTCGTCTTCAGGCCCTACATCATCCAGCAGGCGCAGCAGCGCAAAGGGCCGTCGCGCTGGTTGTTCAAGATCCTGACCCTCGGCTCCTACGACCTGTCGGAAGAGGCGATGGCCTACGACAAGAAGTGGATCCTCGCCTTGGCGATCACCGGCATTCCCGGCGCCCATGGCCTGCACGGCTACGTCGGCTTCGTCTTCGGCTCGCTGAAGTCGCGCGAGTGGTGGTCATCCGACCTGATGCCGCCGATCTTCCTTTTCTCCGCCATCATTTCGGGTATCGCCCTGTTGGTCGTCATCTACGTCGTCTCCTGCCGCCTGCGCAAGGTGGCTGTCGACATGGACTGCCTGAAGGGCATGTCCTACGCGCTGTGGGGCTTCATGATGTTCGCCCTGCTGCTCGAAGCGGTGGAGTTCGGCAGCCTCGTCTATCGCGGTCGCGAGGGCATCGAAACGATCATGCAGTATGTCAGCGGACCGCTGGTCGTACCCTTCTGGACCATGCAGATCTGCATCGGCTCGCTGATCCCCCTGTCGCTGCTGACCTATATGGCCTGGGCGGGCACCCGCGGCACGGCGCTCTACAACGGGCTGGTGGTGAGCGCCCTACTGGTGCTGTTCTCGGTGCTGATGATGCGCTGGAACGTGGTCATCGGCGGTCAGGAGATCGCCAAGACCGGCAAGGGCCTGGTGACCTATCACGCCGAGATCTTCGGCCGCGAGAGCATGACCACCGCCGCCTGCCTGCTGGTTCTGCCCTTCCTCCTGCTGTGGGGTGCAGTGAAGCTGTTCCCGCCCTGGATGGAGGTCGAGGTACACGCTCCCGGCGCCCACTGAGCCCGTGGCGGCGGCAAGCCGCCCGCGCAGTATTCGAGCCCCCGCAAGGGGGCTTTCTTTTTTGCCCGCTTCATTTACCGTTCTTTACACGAAAAACCGTTGTTTCAAGACAACATCGCGCCGCGTGAATTGATTTGGATCAAGTCGCAGGAAGGGGCCAAGCCGCATGATCTGCGCGCTATTTTTGTTACATAGTTGTAAGCAATTGCCGCGGCTCCCGCTCGAGCGGGGGCTCAATCTGTGGAATACGGAGGAATAATGATGAAGTTCTTGAGGCGTATGTTGGCCCTGAGCGTTTGCGTTCTCGGCTTGAGCGCGGCCGGTTCGACCCTGGCCGATGACAAGACCTGTACCAAGTGCCACGACGAGTCATGGGAAAAGCCCGTACTCTCGATCTACCAGACCAAGCACGGCGTCAAGGGCGATGCGCGCACCCCCGGGTGCCAGAGCTGCCACGGCGTCAGCGACAAGCACCTGGCCAATCCGAGCAACGCACCGGACGTCAAATACACCAAAGGAACGAAGAATAGCGCCGACGAGCGCAACAACACCTGCCTCGGTTGCCACAAGGGCGAGAAGCGCGCCTGGTGGGAAGGCAGCCAGCATCAGAGCCGCGACGTGGTCTGCGCCAACTGCCACGACATCCACCGGCCGCAGCAGCGGGTGATGAACAAGTCGACCCAGCCCGAGGTCTGCTACACCTGCCACAAGACCCAGCGCGCCGAGTTCAACAAGATTTCGCACATGCCGGTGCCCGAAGGCAAGATGGCCTGCTCCGACTGCCACAATCCGCACGGCTCGACCGGGCCGAAGCTGCTGGTCAAGAACACGGTCAATGAGACCTGCTTCACCTGCCACGCTGACCGTCGCGGTCCCTTCCTCTGGGAGCATCCGCCAGCCGCCGAAGACTGCAGCAACTGCCACCTGCCCCACGGCTCCAACAACGCGCCGCTGCTGAAGGCCAAGGTGCCCTGGCTGTGTCAGAACTGCCACACCGGTGACCACGCCAGCTCGCTGAAGAGCGGCAGCACCACGCTCACCGGCAACGCCACCACCATCAACGGCCTGCAGGCTCCCGGCAGCGTCGCTGCACAGGTGCAGACGGTGGGCCGCGCCTGCCTCAACTGCCACGTGATGATCCATGGCTCGAACAATCCTGGCCCCGGCGCCAAGTTCCATCGCTAACCCTGAACGAATCGGAGAAACCACATGAAAAAGCATCAAGATAGCCTAGCCCTCCGGGCCTCCGTCCTGGCCGTTCGGGGAGCGCTGATCGCTCTGGCGATGGTCCCCGCGGCCTACGCCGAAGAGGCGGCGGCCGACCACCTGACCAAGGCGGCCAGCCACGTCGAACTCGGCATGACCTACGTCGATAAAGGCTCCTACAAGTTCGGCGAGTACAACGGTCTGCAGGACAAGGGCCTCACCGTCGACGCCGGCTTCGACCTGCGCGGCGGTTCCGCCTACGACAGCACCGGCACCACCCGCTACCGCTTGAGCGGCAAGGACCTGGGCACGGACAACCGCAACCTCAGCGCCGACTTCGCCGAGCAGGGCAAGTTCCGCATCAACTTCGGCTACGACGAGCTGCGCAGGAATTCCTCCGACAGCTATATGTCGCCCTACCAGGGCCTCGGTTCGAGCCACCTGTCCCTGCCCCCGGGCTGGACCACGCCGATGCAGTTGAACTTCCCTAGCGGGGCGCAGACGGCCTACAGCACCGCCACCAACCTGCGCACGCTGAGTCCCGCCTTCGTTGCCAACGACACCATCTTCAACGGTGCCGCGGCCGGCGTGCCGGTGGCGAAGCCGGCGACCGCCCTGCAGCAGCAGCAGATGAACGCGATCGCCACCGCCGACATCGGCATGTTCCACAACTTCGACGTCTACACCACGCGCAAGAAGTACGACGCCGGCTTCGGCGTCACCCTGACCAACCAGTGGGATGTCAAGGCCAGCGTCCGCCGCGAGAACCGGGAAGGCACCATCCTGCGCAACGCGCTGTCGCGCAACACCAACCTCGACTCGGGCATGACCATGCCGGTGGTGATCAACCAGACCACCGACCAGTACGACCTGAGCTTCAACTTCAAGGACGCCAAGAGCCATCTGACCTTGGCCTACAACGGCTCGCTGTTCCGGAACGCCGAGGACGCGATGGTCTGGGAGGGCTGGCAGACCGCGCTCAATTTCGGTCTCCTGCCCACCGGCAGCGTCACCGCCTACCCGGCCGGGATCACCGCCAAGAACCTCAATATGATCAGCGGCGGCGCACCTGGCAACGACTTCCACCAATTCAGCCTGACCGGCGGCTACGACTTCTCCAAGACCACCAAGCTGGCGGTCAATGCCGCCTACTCGCGCAACACCCAGAACGACGCAATGGAATCTGAGGAACTGGTCTACACATCGAATCGCAGCGGCTCGTTGAACGGCGAGGTCATCACCAAGGTGCTCAACCTCAAGCTCACCGCCAAGCCGGTCAAGGATCTCGGCCTGACGGCGATGTACAAGCTGAACGACAGAGACAACCGCACCCCGGTCAATGTCTATGTCTATGACGACGCGGGCGAGCCCAACGCCGGAACCAAGAACGCCACCTGGGCGGGTGTCGGCAGCGGCATCTACGCCATGCCGGCCAATCTGACCATAGGCAACATCAACGTCAACGCCAACCGCCCCTTCAGCAAGAAGACCCAGGACATCAACCTCGAGGCCGATTACAACCTGGGCAAGGGCCACGCGCTCAAGGCCGGCTGGGACTACCAGAAGATCGATCGTCAATGCACCGGCAGCTGGATCCAGTGCTCCGACGCGCCGACCGCCAAGGAGAACAAGCTGCGCCTCGAATGGCGCGCAGCCTTCAACGAGGACCTCAACGCCAAGGTCGGCTATACCCGCTCCGAGCGCAAGGCGGACTACAACGAGTACGCCTGGCTGGCGCTGGTGCCGATGGCCCAGTACGTCAACGCCGCGGCGGCAGCGGCCGGTGTGACCCAGAGCGCCTACCAGGCGATGCTGGCCAACGGCTTCAACGGCTGGGGTCCGCTGGCCGGCTTCCCGCTGACCGCCGGCGTCGCCTCGACCACGGCGCAGCAGCAGGCGGCGCTCGGCGTCAATCGCGCCTACTACTGGCTCAACAACAACGTCATGGCGGCGCAGACGGGCTACGGCAACGTCAACGTGATCTACGATCCGCTCGGCTTCAGGCGCTACTACGCGGCCAGCCGCGACCAGG
>JAHFRE010000222.1 GCA_023258955.1 Sterolibacterium sp. | reverse complement strand
CGACAGGCCGATGCCGTGGCCGTACTGCAGCAGGAAGGCCTCGTCTTCGTTCCTGTAGCCGAACTCCTCGGCGCGCGGCCAGCTGTTGGCGACGTCGTCGAGGCTGGCGCCGGGACGGATGGCGTCGATCGAGGCGCTGATCCACTTCGAGGCCAGGTCGTAGGCGTCTATCTGGTGCTTGTTCGGCTCGCCGCAGACGAAGGTGCGGTAGTAGCAGGTGCGGTAGCCGTTGAAGGAGTGCATGATGTCGAGATAGATCATGTCCCCCGGCTGCACGATGCGATCGGAGAAGGTGTGGGAGTGCGGCGTACCGCGCGGGCCCGCCACCGAGTTGATGCATTCGACCCGCTCCGAGCCCAAGCGAAACAGGCGGTCGTGGGCGATCGCCACCAGCTCGTTTTCGCGCACGCCGGGACGGATGGCTTTGCAGATGTCGTAGTAGGTGGCATCGACCATGCCGGCCGCCACCTTGAGCAGTTCGATCTCGTCCGCAGTCTTGACCTCGCGCGCGTTGAGCATTGCCTGTTGGCCGTCCACCACCTCGATGCCGGCCTTCTCCAGGGCGCGCAGCATCGGCAACTCGAGCAGGTCGATGCCCAGGGGCTCTTTGTCGATGCCGTAATGCACCAACATCTTCTTGATCTGCTGCGCGAACTCGTCCTGGACCCCCATCGAGGGCGGCAGCGCGCCCTGCATATTGCTGATCGGCGCGGCGACGCGATCGGCGATCCAGGGGCTGCTGATGCGCTTGGCCGGTGGCGCCGGGTCCCACAGATAGGGCTCGCCATCGCGCGGGCACAGCGCGTAGCGGTCGAACTTGTCGCGCACCCACTCACCGATGTGGGTGCCGGTGACGTAGCGCACGTTGTCTACGTTGAAGCAGAGAACACCGCCCAGACCCGCGGCCTTCACCGCCGCCTGGGCGCGCTCGAAGCGCTCGCGGATCAGTCGCCCGTAGTCGACACCGCGTTCCCAATCCTTGGCCATGGTTCCCCAGGACGCCGTGGCGTGGGGTCGGTTGTATTTCATGACATCCTCCTTTGAAAATGCGCTCGACCGTCCATTCTAGTTGCGCCGGCGATCGCCAAGTGATTCACTATTGTGCGTCATTGATCAGACTTGCGCAGCGCTGGCAGACTCGAGTGTGGCAGACTCATCGGCGGCTGTCTGGATGCTGGGTCAACAACCCGACCAGCCACCTGACCAGCGGCAGCACACCCAGGACGGCCACAAAGGCAATCGGCCAGACGCGCAGAAAACTGCGCGCGAAATCGGCCGGGGACGCATTGCCACTCAACAGATTGAGCGCTGCCGTGATGATGAGCACCATGAACATGGACATCAGCGCGGCGGTCAGCAGTGGCGCCCAACACGCTGGCAGTCGCAATTCGCTGGCCTCTTGGTCCCGCATCCCAGGCTCCTGTCCCTACTCTAGTCCGCTGGCGCGGGCCTGCTCGCGCGCCACCACCGACCAGTCCTTGTCACCATCGCCCTGGGCGACCGCGGCTAGCAGCCGGTCGCGCAGCTGGCTGGCGCTGGGCAAGGGCACTTGCGCCGCTTCACTGGCGGCCAGCACCAGATTGATGTCCTTCAGCCCGAGGTGGGTGGCGAAGCCGACCTTGTCGTAGGCCTGATCGGCGATCAGGCGGCCGTACACCTTGTAGGCGGGTGAGGCGAACAGACCGTCGGTCAGCACCTCGTAGAACACGTCCAGCGCCACCTCGTACTTGCGCGCCATGGAGAAGGCCTCGCCCATCGCCTCGATCGCGCAGCCCAACAGGAAGTTGTTGAGCAGCTTGACCACCACGGCGCTGTCCGGTGTGGCGCCGGCGTTGAAGCTGCGCCGACCGATGACCTCGAACAGGGGCTGGCAGGCAGCGACCGACTCGGCGTCGCCGCCGCTGACGATGCCGAGCTGCCCCGTCGCCGCGAGGTCCGGCCTTCCCAGCACCGGCGCCGCGACCAGGCGCTGGCCAGCCGCGGCGTGCGCCGCCGCCAGCGCGCGGATCGCCGCGACGCCGTGGGTGCCCATGGCGATGTGGATGGCGCCGACCGGCAGCGAATCGCGTACCCCGCCCTCGCCCAGTGCAACCGCGTTGAGCACCGCATCGTCGGGCAGCATGCTGATCACCACCTGCCGCCCGCGACAGGCCTCGGCGACCGATGGGGCGGCGCTGGCGCCGGCCTTGACCAACTCGACGCTCCTCTCGGCGACGACGTCATAGACGACGACGTCGAAGCCTGCGTCGACCAGGCGGCGGGAGATGCCCGCGCCCATCCGCCCCAATCCCAGATAGCCGACCTTCATCGTCTTGTCCTCGGCTGCGCTCACGCGACGGCGTCTTTGACTTCGGGCACGACGAGGTGGAACAGTTTCAGCGTGCCCTTGGCCGCCGGCGCAATGCTCGCCGTCTCTTCCGGTCCCAGGTAGACGCCGGCGCCGCGACCGACCGGATAGTCCTTGCCGTTCAAGCGGATCACTCCCTCGCCTTCCATCAGATAGATCAGTTGATGGGTCGCCGCCTTGGCCGCCGGCTCGAGCCGCTCATCGCCCTTGAGCCAGCGAAGCGTGCCCAGCACGTTCTCGGCGCCGCAGAGGGCCTTGTTCAAAACTTCGGCGGCTTCGCCGGCGCCCTTGACCGCCACCCGTGCGACGTCGGCGGTCCTGATGAATGTCGTAGTCATTTTCTCTGTCTCCTTGGTGCGCTTCAGCTCTGAACCCAGATCTTGCCGTCGACCTTTTCCCACAGCAGATCGTCCGGTGTCCCGTCGAGGATGGTGGTCTGGAAACGGTTGGGCGCCTGGAACTCGAAATAGAACAGCGGATCGATGGCGGAGAGGCGGTGCTTTTCTTCTGCCGGAAAAAAAGCCAGGTCGCCCGGGCCGATCGGGGTCACGCCGTCGGCCGTCTCCACCGTCGCGCGTCCGTCGATGATGAAGTAGAAGTGCTCGCAGTTCTTGTGATAGTGGTAGGGCGACTTCGCCCCGGCCTTGTAGCGCATGATGCCCGCCAGCATGTGATCGACGTCGGCGAGTTCCTTGCTGACAAAGAACACCCGCTCGCGCCCCGGCACCGTCGATACCAGCTTCGGTAGCTCGTCCTGCTGAAAGATGTAGGCCATGTTTCCTCCTTGCGTCAGTGATGGTTGGATGCTGCGATCGTGGTCAAGCCAGTGCGATGGCCCCGAGATAGATGCTCTGCTCCTTGAGATCGACTTCGAGCGGCTTGGGTGATTTGCCGGCGTGCAGCGCGTAGGCGCCGCTGCCCGGCTTCAAGTTGCTGAAGCGGAATTCGCCGTAGGTGTCGCTCTGGGTTTCTCCGACCAGCTTGCCACCCTGCATCAGGCGGACGCTGACTTCGGCGGCGCACTCGACCACCCCGGCCACCTCAACGGTCAGGGCGCCACCGATGAACACGGAAAAGAAGCGCGCCAGATTGCGGTAGTAGATGCGCGGCTTGGCGCCGAATTCTGGATTGAGCACTTCGAGGCCTTCGCTCTTCACCAGTTCCTGCATCTCCTCGTCGGTGACGTGCAGGGTGCGCATCGCCTGGGTCGAGCACATCTGCGAGCCGCGGGTCTTGGTCCAACCCTGGTCGAGCAGGTGGGCGTCGAACGGCCAGGCCTGGGGCAGCTGCTTCTCTTCGTTCCAGAAGGCCACCTTGTAGGGGCAGGCATCGACGATCTCGCGCTGGCCGCGCGCCTTCTCCGGGATGATCAGGACGATGCCGTCGTCGCGCTTGACCACCGCACCGTTCTTCGCCACCTTCATGCAGGGCGGGTTGTCGCAGTGATTGCACATCACCGGCAGATAGCTGACCTCGACCATCGGCATCTGTCCCGTCTCCCGCGACAGGATGTTGATCCAGCGATGCTGGTGCTTTTGCATTTCGGCGGCGTAGCCCGGAAATTCGTTGCCGTAGTACTCGTCGTGGCAGGCCAGGGCGCAGCCGTTGCAGTTGAAGCACTTGGCCACGTCGATCACCAGATTCCATTTCTTCACAGCGCCACCTCCTCTTGTTCGCGCTTGGCGGGGATCGTCTTCAGCGTCCCCGTTCCGTCCCAGGGTTCGACCTGGATCAGGCAGGAGTTGCAGGCGGTACCGGTGACCTTCTTGGCGATCGAGCGCTTCGGCGTCAGTTGGTTGATGCAGCCGCCGCGGTCGACCGAATAGCCGGGCTCGCCGATTGGATCGTAGACGCCGGAAGCGCTGTAGGAGTGCACCACCCCGGCGGGCAGGCGTTCGGTGATCTCGGCGGCGCACACCACCCCGCCGCGATCGTTGTAGGCGAGCACCAGGTCGTGCAACTTGATGCCGCGGCTTGCCGCGTCCTGGGTGCTGATGCGCAGCACCCAGTAGTAGTAGCCGTCGATCAGCACGCGATGCTCGCGGATGTCGTTGGTCGAGCTGTCCTTGCCGTCGTTCATGGTGTGATAGCTGAAGCGCGAGTGCGACGAGATCAGCTGCAGCGGATACTGCTTGTACAGCGCCGACTGCAGCCCCTCCCAGGAGGGCAGGTACTTGACGATCGGCGGGCGCTCCGGATCGTTGGCGTCGAAGCGCTTCAGGCTGCCGCACTCGAACTCGAACTTGGAGGACTGGGTCTGCAAGCCCTCCAGATAGCCCTGGGTGTAGTCGGCGGGCAGGGGATGGGGCTCGGGCACGTTCTTCTTCTTGCCTTCGTTGAACCAGCGCATAGAGGGCGGATCGCGCTGCTCCACCGGCGAGGGCGGCACGACGAAATAGCCCTTCTTGAGGAATTCCTTCCAGGAGATGTGCTTGGGCAGGTCGGAAGCGTCGAACATCTTCTTCACCCAGTTGAGCTCGGTCATGCCCTCGCAGAAGTAGGTGCCCAGGCCGAGCCGCGCACCCAGTTCGGTGAAGATCTGGAAGTCCGACTTCGATTCTCCCATCGGTTCGATGCACTTGTGCTGCAGCAGGATGACGCGGTGGTTCATCTGGGTCTGGCCGTGCAGCGCGTAGCCACCGGTGCCGCCGAATTCGCTGATGTCCCAGCGCTCGTAGCTGGTGCAGGCGGGCAGCAGGATGTCGGCGTACTTGGCCTCGCCTTCGAGCCAGATCGACTGGTTGACCACGAAGGGCAGCTTGTCGGTGCGATAGGATTTGACGTAGCGATTGGAGTCGTTCATGGTGCCGAACGAGGCGCCGCCGTACTTGTAGAGCATCTGCACGGTCGCGTGTCCCGCCTTGGGATAGCTGAACTTCTGGAACTGGCCCTCCAGCGTCTGGCCGTCCCAGGGATAGCCTTCCGCCTTGCCCTCGAGGATCGCCTCGGGAATCTGCAGCCGCGGCACCTTCTGCGAGGAGGTGTTGAACGAGGGCAGCTGCGGCATGCGCAGATAGAGGCTGACCCCCACCGCGGTGCCGGTCAGATCGCCGGACATGCCGCCGTCGGCGTAGCCGGGGAAGGAGAAGGACAGGTCGATCGGCGTGCCCCACTGCAACAGGCCGTAGTTGACGCCGGGCTTGCCCATGCCCTGCATGGCCATCAGGCAGGCCATGGTGCGCGCCCACTGGATGCCCGTCGCCGAGCGGCAGGCGCCGCCGTGGCCGTTGCCCCAGCTGCCAGCGCCGAGATAGGTCTTCTTCGCTGCCCAGCGCCGCGCCAGGGCGCGCACCTCGCGCGCCGCGACCCCGGTTTCCGACTCCTGCCATTCGGGCGTCTTGGCGATGCCATCTTCCTTGCCCAGCAGGTAGTCCTTCCACTTGTCGAAGCCGACGCTGCGCTCGGCGACGAACTTCTTGTCGTAGGTATCTTCGGTGATCCAGATGTAGGCGATGGCCATGGCCATCGCCGCGTCGGTCGCCGGCCGCGGGGCGATCCATTTGCCGCCGAGCAGAGCGGCGGTGTGGTTGAGGTAGGGATCGATGTGCACCACTTCGATGCCCAGGTCGTGCAGCCACTGGCGACGCGGCGTGCCCTCGTGCGCCGAATAGGAACCGCTGGTGGTCTCCGGATCCGCCGACCAGAACACCACCATCTCCGCTTCCTTCATCAAGTCCTCGACCAGACCGTAGGTCTCGACCTGGCCCAAGCGCATGCTGTAGCCGTAGTGGTGCATCGCGCCCCAGTACCAGCCCTCCCAGCTGTCGGGATTGTGCATGACCCGGGTGGTACCGATGGCGTTGAAGAACTTGTAGGCGGCGCTCAGGTAGTAGCCGATGTTGCCCCAGGTGTGGTGCGAGCCGTGGTTGGCCATGATCGCGCCCTGGCCGTAGTCGCGCTTGACCCGCTTGATCTCGCTG
>JAHFRE010000221.1:3315-6301 GCA_023258955.1 Sterolibacterium sp. | reverse complement strand
AACTGCTTGCGGTAGTCGACAGCGCGCTTGCCCATCCAGGAACGGAACACCGCCGCCGTGGCGATCTCCAACTGTTCGTAGGGATCCTGGGGAAAGGGCTTGCGCGTGTGCTTCTCGATCAGGGCGAGAAAATCGGCGGCGAGTTCCTTGAGGTCGGTGGCCGACAGATCGACGTCGTCCTGGACCTTGGCCTGCTTCTTCTTGGCGTGCATCTTCTCGTCGAACACCTCGTCGCTCATGCCCAGCGCGATCTTGCCGAACAGCTGCAGGAAACGCCGATAGGAATCGTAGCCGAAGCGCTCGTCGCCGGTCTGCTTGATCAGGCCCTGCAGCGAGGCATCGTTCAAGCCGAGATTGAGGATGGTATCCATCATGCCGGGCATGGACATCGCGGAACCGGAACGCACCGACACCAGCAGCGGCTGTTCGGCGCTGCCGAAGCCCTTGCCGGTCTTCTTCTCCAGCGCCTTCATGTGGGTGCGCATCTCCTCCATCAGGCCCTCGGGCAACTCGTGGCGCTCGAAGTAGGCGAGGCAGGCTTCGGTGGTGGCGGTGAAGCCGGGCGGCACGTTGAGGCCGATCTGGGTCATCTCGCAAAGGTTGGCACCCTTGCCGCCGAGCAGCATCTTGTTCTTGCCGTCCCCATCTTCAAAATCGAAAACGAACTTGCGGGCTGTCATAGTTTCCCCCTGAAATAGACCCGTCGGCGTCGGCGCCCGGCGCCGCGCCAAAGCTAAAGCGCGAGAGTATGCCAGAGCGCGCGGCACATTTGGTGCGCCGAAGCAATTTCGGTGTGACCGGGCCGCCGCTGCTCCGGTTGACTAGGCCGCCGCTTCTTCAGCCTCCGCCTTGCCGGCCTTGGCCGGTCTCTTCGGTTTGGGCTTGTTCGGATTCGGCATCTGGCCCGGACTGTGGATGATGTCGGTGGGACAGACGGTGACGCAGATCTCTTCGCAGCTCGGACCGTAGGCCAGGCAGGCCTTGTGATCGATGTCGAGGATGCCGTCGATGATGGAGATGGCTTTGGCCGGGCACTCCTTGATGCAGGCCTGGCATTGGACGCAGCCGACGGTGCAGGTGTCCTTGACCGCCTTGCCCTTGCCCTTCGACTGGCAGGTCAGCGCGACGCGATACTGGCGTGGATAGCTGATCAGGCAATCCTTGGGACAGACTTCGAGGCAGACGCCACAGCCGGTGCATTTGGTGTAATCGATCTCGACGATGCCCGAGGCGCCGATCTTCATGGCGTCGAAGTTGCACACCCGCACGCAGTCGCCCAGACCGAGGCAGCCGTACTTGCAGGCCTTGGCGCCACCGAAGGCGAGGTTGGCGCCGATGCAGGTGTGGATGCCGTCGTACTCGGCCTGCTTGCGGGCGGCGACGTCGGAACCGGAGCAGCGCAGCATCGCCACCACCTCCTTCATCTCGCCCATCACCTTGCCGGTGAGGCGGGAAATGTCGATGGCGATGTCCTTGCCGCCGGGAGTGCACAGCGAGGGCGAGACGTTTTCGTCCTCGACCACGCCTTCGGCGTAGGACTGGCAGCCGGCGAAACCGCAGGCGCCACAGTTGGCCGAGGGCAGGTTGTCGCGGACTTCCTCGACCAGGGGATTGACCGGGACGTGGAAGCGACGCGCGGCGCCGGCCAGGGCGATGCCGAAGAACAAGCCGACCACGGTGAATACCAACACACCCCAGAGTACGACAGAGAAGAGTTCCATAGCGTTATGCCACCTTCAGGCCGGAGAAGCCGAGAAAGGAGAGGGCGAACAAGCCGGCGATGATGAAGGCGATCGGCAGGCCCTTGAACACCGCCGGCACCGGCGCCATGGCCACCTTCTCGATGGCGCAGCTCATCAGGAACAGGGCCAGCGCGAAGCCCAGACCGGCGCCGAAGGCCAGGCCGAAGGCCTGCATCAGCGTGGCGTTGCTGGTGGCGTTGAGCAGCGGCACCGCCAGGATGATGCAGTTGGTGGTGATCAGCACCAGGTAGATGCCGAACTTCTTGTGCAGCACCGGGTTCACCTTCTTCAGGATCAGGTCGACCGCCTGCACCAGGCAGGCGACGATGCCGATGAAGGCGATGATCTGCATGAAGCCGAGCTTCAGCGGCACCAGGGCGACGGTGTTCAGCGCCCAGGCCAGCATGCCGGAGAGCAGGCCGACGATGGTGAAGGTCACGCCCATGCCGATCGCCGTGTCCTTGTTCTTGCTCACGCCGAAGAACACGCACAGGCCGAGGTAGCGGGTGAACACGAAGTTGTTGATCAGGGCCGAACCGATGATCAGCGAGATCAGCACACCGAGCGGCGAGGGGGCGATGTCCCAGGGCTGCGGTGCCCCCCTGGCGGTCAGCAGGTAGTGGTCCTGCTTGCTGAGGGTCTCGCTGGTGGTCAGGAGAAAGGTGTCGGCTTTCTCGCCCGGCTTGACCGAGACCACGGCCAGCGGAATGTCGGCGTCTGCCGCGCGCACCAGACGGATGGCGGTGGCGTCGGCGGGCAGAGCCCCTTCGACCAGGATCTGGTTGGATGAGATGACCTTTGCGTCAGCCATGTGCGCCTCCTGAGGTCAGCTTGCGACCGCGTTTGAGATCGACCCAGTTGAACAGCGCCATGATCAGGCCGATGGTGAAGAAGCCGCCGGCCGGCAGCACCACCAGCATCAGCGGCTTGAACGGCACCACGGCGAAGCCGAACAGGCTGCCGTTGCCGAGCAATTCGCGGAAGGATCCGGCGAGCACCATGCCGGCGAGAAAGCCCAGGCCCATGCCCAGGCCATCCCAGAAACTGGGCACGACGCTGTGCTTCATCGAGAACAGCTCCATGCGCGAGATGATGATGGCGAAGGCGACGATCAGCTTCACGTACAGCCCGACCTCCTGATAGACCGCGGCGAAATAGGCGGCCAGGATCATGTCGATGGCGCTGACCCAGATGGCGATGATCAGGGTGAACACCGGGATGCGGATCTTCGGGTTGATGATGTG
>JAHFRE010000221.1:0-3215 GCA_023258955.1 Sterolibacterium sp. | reverse complement strand
CCGAGCTGCTCCAGCGCCTCCTGCCATTCTTTCGGCAGCGGATCCTTGGTGACGCTGATCTTCTCGATGTCGGCCAGGCTTCTGCCGGCGAACTGGTTCTTGAAGTAGCGCTTGACGATCTCGGCGCCGAGGCCGGGATCTTCCTCGTGCTCGATGATTTCCACGCCCTGGATGCTGTAGGCCGAGTCGATGGCCATGAAGAAGCGGATCCAGTTCTTGAAGCCGGCGGTGATGCCCTCGACCACGTAACCGGCGGGCTTTGTCCCGTCGACGCCGACGAAGAAACGCCCGGCGTACTGCAGCTGCTTCGGATCGGCGGTGTGGACCTGCTTGTGCACCCACTCGTCCTTGAGTTCGGCGGAAGCTGCCGCGGCGACCTCGTCGGGCACCGGCCAGACCGCCAGCTCCTTGCCGTCCAGGTCCATCTGGGCCAGCTTCTTCGGCGTCAGATAGACGACCTGCAGTTCGGCGCCCTCGCTCTTCAGGTAGCGTCGCACCTCGTGGATCTTCGCCTGTTCGGAGAGGCCCAGCAGGCCGCGGATCATCAATTCCTCGCGCAGGTGCAGATTGTGTTCCTTGGCCGGCTCGGTGATGAAATAGAGGCCACCCAGGATCATCGCCGCGATCAGACAGACGATGGTGAGGCCGGCGGCGATGATCACCATCTCGCGGCGGCTGGGTGGAGCTTGATTGACTACCGCGCTCATGAGGGAACTCCGTCAGCGGTCAAACGCTTGGGCCTGAACCAGTCGTTCAAGGCCGGCGTCAATATGTTCATCAGCATGATCGCGTAGCAAATGCCTTCGGGATAACCGCCCCAGTTGCGGATGATGCCGGTCAAAAGGCCGATCCCCAGACCGAAGATGATTTGTCCCTTGGGCGTGATCGGGCTGGTCACGTAGTCGGTGGCCATGAAGAAGGCGCCCAGCCAGATGCCGCCGGAGAGCATGTAGAGCCCGGGGGACAGGGAGAACGGTGCCAGCAGCGCGACGCCGGCGAGGACGCTGATCGGGATGTAGAGCTTGATGATGCCCTTCCACAGCAAGAAGGCGGCGCCGAGCAGGATCATCACGGCCGACACTTCGCCGATGGAGCCGGCGCGCATGCCGACGAAGTAGTCAAACCAGACGCCGTCGCCAGCCGCTGCCAGCAGCTTCGCCAGCGCCGCCTCGCCGCCCAGCTTGATTTGGGCCAGCGCCGTGGCGGCGGAGATGGTGTCGACGCCGGCAGCACCCAGGTGCGGCGCCACCCAGCGCGTGGTCATCTCCACCGGGAAGGTGGCCATCATCATCGCCCGCCCGACCAGGGCGACGTTGAAGATGTTGTAGCCGAGACCGCCGAACATGCCCTTGGTGAAGAACATCGCCAGCATGCCGCCGATGAAGGGCATCCAGATCGGCATCCCCGGCGGCAGGGTGTAGGCGAGCAGCAGGCCGGAGCAGACGGCCGAGCCGTCGAACACGGTCATGGCGGTCTTGGCGATCTTGCAGGCCGCGGCCTCGGCGACGACGCAGCCGAGGATCGAGGACACCGCGATCGCCAACACCACCGGGCCGAACACCGCCCAGGCCCAAAGCAAGGCCGGCACCAGGGAAAGGTTGACCATCCACATGATCTGGGCAGTGCTGCGCCCCGAGGCGATGTGCGGACCGCTGGACAGGTGCAGGGTGGGGGAAGATTCGCTCACTTCGACTTCCTCTCATGGCGACGGTAGGTGGCCTTGGCCACCTGCATGAACTGCACCAGCGGACGCTTGGCGGGGCAACTGTAGGAACAGCAACCGCACTCGAAACACTCCTTGACGCCGAAGCGTTCGGTCTCCAGCGGGCGTCCGGCCTCCATGTACTGGGAAACGCGATTGGGCTCCAGCCCCATCGGGCAGGCGTCGACGCAGGCGCCGCAGGAGATGCAGGCCTGGTAGCCATCGAGGCTGGTCTCCGCCGCGGTCAGGAACAGCAGGCCGCTGGTGCCCTTGGTCACCGCGATATCGAGATCGGCGATGGTGCGGCCCATCATCGGGCCGCCGGTCAGGATCTTGACCGTATCCGCGCTGTAGCCGCCGCAATGGGCGACGATGTCCTCGACCGAGGTGCCGATCGGCACCCGCAGGTTCTTCGGGGTCTTGATCCCCAGGCCGGACACGGTCAGCACCCGCTCCAGCACCGGCTTGCGATTGCGCACCGCTTCGAGGCAGGCGTAGGCGGTGGCGACGTTTTGCACCACCACGCCGACGCTCAAGGGCAGGCCGCCCTTGGGCACCAGGCGGCCGGTCAGCGATTGCACCAGCTGCTTCTCGGAACCCTGCGGATAGCGCGTCTGGGTGACCACGACGCTCATCCTGACCTTGGGCTCCAGCTTCTCCAGGCCGAGCGCGGCGATGGTCTGGCGCATCTTCTCGGCGGCGGGCTGCTTGTTGTCCTCGACGCCGATGACGCAGTTGGCGACGCCGATGATCTTGGCGATCAACCAGGAGCCGAGCACCACCTTGTCGCTCTCTTCCAGCATCAGCCGGTAGTCGCAGGTCAGATAGGGCTCGCACTCGGAGCCGTTGATCACCAGGGTGTCGACCTTGGCGCCCTTGGGCAACATCAGCTTGCGATAGGTGGGAAAGGTGGCACCGCCGAGACCGACGACGCCGCCATCGCGGATGCGCTCGAGCATCTGCGCGATGGGCAGGTCCTGCCAGCCGGCCTCCTCGGCAAACTCGGGCTCGTCCTCCGCCGCTTTGGCCTGGATGGTGATGACCGTGTCGTAGACCAGGGCGGCGTGCGGGCCGGTCTGCACGTTCTTGATGATGCCGCTGACCGGCGCGTGCAAGGAGACGCCGCCGGGCACGGTGGCGATGACGTCGCCGCGTTTGACCTTGGCCGCCTTGACCACCGAGGGCTCGGCGGGCGCGCCCAGGCTTTGGCTCACCGGCAGGGACACCGTCGTCGGCGTGAACGCCTCGATCGGCAGGTCCTCGGTCAGTTCCTTGTGCTCGTCGGGATGGATGCCCCCGCGAGAGAAGGTCGGAAGTGCTGCTTTACCCCAGCTGAAGAAGCTCATTCCTAGGCACCCTGTGCTCAAGCATTCACCGTGGCGACCACCCCTTGGGGTGTGACGAAGATCGCGCGCTCACCGCCACCCGCCTTGAGGATGGCCTGACGCCGATCGGCCGGCGCCATCAGCATCGCGGTGGACAGGCCATCGGCGGCGATGCCCGTGTCGGCGAC
>JAHFRE010000220.1 GCA_023258955.1 Sterolibacterium sp. | reverse complement strand
AGGAGAGCAGCGGCTGGCCGTCGATCAGCACGGCGCAGGCGCCGCACTCGCCCAGTTCGCAGCCGTGCTTGGTGCCGGTGAGACCGAGGTCCTCGCGCAGCACCTCCAGCAGGGTCTTGTAGGGGGCGAAGGAGACTTCGATCTCTTCGCCGTTGACCTGCAGGCTCAGGTGCACCCGGCGCGTGACGTCCTTGTCGAGCGTGGTGTTCATCGGGGTCTCCATGGCGGTTTCGGATCGGGCTGCCCTATTGTTGTTATAGACAATGATTGGATACCAAACAATATATATACAGCAATATGAGGCGGCGTGCATAGGCGGCAGCGGCCGGCGCGGCCGCCGCATGCTAAGTTCTGCTTGATGCCCTCACGAAAGGCTGTACCATGAACTTCGTCAAGCCGTTGCTGTTTGCCGCCGTGCTCCTGCTCTCCGCGACGGCCCACGCCGAGAAGATCAAGATCGCGGCGGCGGCCGACCTGCGCTTCGCGATGGACGAGATCGTCGCCACTTTCGCCAAGGCCAATCCCGCCGACCAGGTCGAGGTCAGCTATGGCTCATCGGGCATGTTTCTCGCGCAGATCCAGCAGGGCGCCCCCTTCGACCTGTTCTTCTCCGCAGACATCGCCTTCCCGCGCGAGTTGGCGGCAAAGGGTTTCGCTGGCTCGGTGGTGAAACCCTACGCCATGGGCCGCATCGTCTTGTGGAGCGTCGGTCTCGACGCGACCAAGATGACCTTGGCCAGCCTCGCTGATCCGAAGATCGCACGCATCGCGATCGCCAATCCGCTGCACGCGCCTTATGGTAAGCGGGCGGAAGAGGCGTTGCGCGCCGCTAGCCTCTGGGAAAAGCTGCAGCCGAAGCTGGTCTTCGCCGAAAACATCTCCCAGGCGGCGCAGTACGTGCAAAGCGGCAACGCCCAGGTGGGCATCATCGCGCTGGCGCTGGCGGCGAGCCCGCAACTCGTCAGCCAGGGAGGCTACTGGTTGGTCCCGGACAAGCTGCACCAGCCGCTGGAGCAAGGCTTCGTCGTCACCAAGCGGGCGGAGAAGAGCACCCTGGCGAAGCGTTTCGCCGAGTTCGTCACCAGCAAGGAGGCGAGCCTGGTGATGATCAGGTTCGGCTTCGCCGCGCCAGCTGAGGCCACGGCGAAGTAGGGCGAATGCTGCGCCGGCGCGCCGGCGAGGATCACACCGCCGCCAGCGCCTGGCTCAGGTCCTCGATGATGTCGTCGATGTGTTCGATGCCGATCGACAGACGCACCGTATCTTCGGTGACCCCGGCCTTGACCAGTTCCGCCGGCGACAGCTGGCGGTGGGTGGTGCTGGCCGGATGGCAGGCCAGCGACTTGGCGTCGCCAATGTTGACCAGGCGGGTCACCAGCTTCAGCGCATCCTGGAATGCGGCGCCGCCCTTCATGCCGCCGTCGACACCGAAGGTGAGTATGCCCGAGGGCCGACCGCCGAGATATTTTTGCGCCAGCGCGTGATCGCGGTGATCGGGCAGGCCGGCGTAGTTGACCCACTTCACCTGCTTCTGCTTCTTGAGGAACTGCGCGACGGCGAGCGTGTTGTCGACGATGCGTTCCATGCGCAGCGCCAGGGTCTCGATGCCTTGCAGGATGAGGAAGGCGTTGAACGGTGAGATGGCGGCGCCTGTGTTGCGCAGCGGCACCACCCGGGCGCGGCCGATGAAGGCAGCGGGGCCTAAGGCTTCGGTGTAGACCACGCCGTGATAGGAGACGTCGGGCTCGTTGAGGCGGCGGAATCGCGCCTTGTGCTCGGCCCAGGGAAACTTGCCCGAGTCGACGATGGCGCCGCCCACCGAATTGCCGTGGCCGCCGAGATACTTGGTCAGGGAATGGACCACGATGTCGGCGCCGAACTCGAAGGGACGCAGCAGATAGGGCGTGGCGACGGTGTTGTCGACGATCAGGGGAATGCCGTGGGCGTGAGCGATCGTGGCCAGCTTTTCGATATCGGTGATGTTGCCCAACGGGTTGCCGATCGACTCGACGTAGATCGCCTTGGTCCGCTCGTCGATCAACTTGGCGAAACTCTCCGGCGCGCTGGCGTCGGCGAAGCGCACCTCGAGGCCGAACTGCGGAAAAGTGTGGGCGAACAGATTGTAGGTGCCGCCGTAGAGCGTCGCCGCCGAGACGATGTTGTCGCCGGCCTCGGCGATGGTCATGATGGCGTAGGTGATCGCCGACTGGCCCGAAGCCAGGGCCAGGGCCGCGATGCCGCCTTCGAGCGCGGCGAGGCGCTGCTCGAGCACGTCCTGGGTCGGATTCATGATGCGGGTGTAGATGTTGCCCGGCACCTTGAGGTCGAACAGATCGGCGCCGTGCTGGGTGTTGTCGAAGGCGTAGGAGACGGTCTGGTAGATCGGCACCGCCACCGACTTGGTGGTCGGGTCGGGACTGTAGCCGGCGTGTACGGCGAGGGTTTCGATTTTCATGGGAGCGCCTGGGTTCACGGAAAGGGCACAATTCTAGCAACGCCCGGCGCTGGCGCGAAAGACGAATTGGTTCTTTGCTTAGTGGCGCCGGCGATTTGCGACCGCGGGCGACGTGGCGCTGGCGCAGGGGACGAGTTCGACCACCGCCGTCTCGCCGATGCCGGGTAGGAGGGAAGCGAGCGGGCGACAGTTTCCGGCGGCGCAGATTTCATAGTCGTCGGCGTAGGGCGAGTGCGCCAGGCGCAAGCGCGCCAGCGGTGCGAGCGCCGGGCGATAGCGCCAGACGCCGCGCTCGAGTCGCGCGCCGTCCGGCGCTTCCATGCCGGCGCCGCTGCCCTTGATGCGCGCCTCGGTGAGCAGCAAGCGGCCGTCGTCGAGCCGATAGTCCTCCTCCCAGCGAATCTTTTCGATCGAGTGGGTCCACGCCAGGGTGAAGGTCTGCAGCGGCAGGGTCGCCGTGAGCAGAGCGGCGGCAAGGCAGATGCCGCCCATCTCACGCCACCGGCTTGCGCCCGAAAAACCACTGCCAGGCGACGAAGGCGGCCGCCATGGCGAAGCCGATCTCGTCGGTGAAGGGCACGGCGGCGACCAGCAGGGCGGCGGCGGCGAAGGCGATGAGCCGTCCGAACCAGCGCACCGGCTGCCACAGCTGGCCGATGGTCATGACCGCCCAGAGGCTGATGGCGAGCACGGCCTTGAACACCACGTAGGCGGCGCTCGCATAGCTCCACTCACCCTGCAGCATCAGCGCCGGATCGTAGATCGCCATATAGGGCACGACGAAGCCGGCGATGGCGATCTGGGTCGCCTTGTAGCCGATCCGCATCGGCGAGGCCTTGGCGATCGAGGCGGCGGCGAAGGCGGCCAGCGCCACCGGCGGCGTCAGATCGGCCATGATGCCGAAATAGAAGACGAACATGTGGCTGATGATCAGGGGCACGCCGAGCTTGAGCAGCGCCGGGGCGGCAATCGAACTGGTGATGATGTAGTTGG
The DNA here is from genome assembly GCA_023258955.1 of Sterolibacterium sp. Taxonomy (GTDB): domain Bacteria; phylum Pseudomonadota; class Gammaproteobacteria; order Burkholderiales; family Rhodocyclaceae; genus CAIYYX01. The sequence goes on along the minus strand of JAHFRE010000220.1, from coordinate 2,870 downwards.
GGATGGTCGGGATGCCCATGCCGAGGATCAGGCAGACCACCATGGTCAAGAGCAGCGAGGCGAACAGGCTCTGCTGGCCGATGGTCAGGATGTAGCCGGCGAAGCTGGAGGCCGCTCCGGTCAGCGTCAGCACGCCGATGATGACGCCGACCACGGCGCAGGCGATGCCCACCGGCAGCGCCTGCTGGGCGCCGTCGACCAGGCTCATCTTCATCGTGTGCAGGGTCTTGGCGCCGCCCTTGACGAACAGGTTGGCGATCACCAGGGCGAAGATCAGCGCCATCACCGGCTTGATTCCCCACTGGGCGAAGGAGGCGGCGCCCAGACCCATCGCGACCCAGAAGACGACACGGAAGGCGGTGGCGGAAATGCGCGCGGCGACGGCGCTGCCCAGGATCAGGATGGCGGTCAGCGCCAGGCCCATCATGCCGGCAAACATCGGCGTGAAACCCTCGAACAGCATCACCACCAGGGCGGCCAGCGGTAGGATCAGATACCAGTTGTCCTTGATCGCGCGCCAGGGATTGGGGCACTGCTCCTTGGGGATGCCCAGGAGCTTCAAGCGGCCGGCCTCGAGGTGCACCATCACGAAGGCGGTGAAGTAGTAGAGAACGGCGGGAATCACCGCCGCCTTGACGATATCGGCGTAGGGCACGTTGAGCGTCTCGGCCATGATGAAGGCCACCGCGCCCATCACCGGCGGCATGATCTGGCCGCCCATCGAGGAGGTGGCTTCGACGGCGCCGGCGAAGATCGACGAATAGCCGAAGCGCTTCATCAGCGGAATGGTGAACTGGCCGATGGTCAGCACGTTGGCCACGCCGGAGCCAGAGATCATGCCCATGAAGCCCGATGAGATCACCGCCACCTTGGCCGGTCCGCCCTGGGCGTGGCCGACGAAGCCCAGCGCGACGCTGTTGAACAGGCGGATCATGCCGGCGTGTTCGAGGAAGGAACCGAACAGGATGAAGAGAAAGATGTAGGTGGCGGAGACCAGGGTTGGGATGCCGTAGATGCCTTCGGTGCCGAAGCCCAGCTGCTCCACCAGCTGCGCGATGCCGTAGCCGCGATGGGCGAGGTCGCCCGGCAGGTATTGGCCGAACAGACCGTAGAACAGGAAGGCGGCGCAGACGATGGGCAGAGCCAGACCGAGGATGCGCCGCGTCGCCTCGAACACCAGGGCCACGACGATGGTGCCGACGGCGAGGTCGACGTTGGTCGAATCGCCCGCGCGCTGGATCAGGTCGGCCTCGAAGATCCAGTGGTAGAAGGCGAGGCCGAAGCCGGCCAGCGCCAGCACCCAGTCGTGCCACGGTATGCGCGTCTGCGGCTTGGCGCTTTGCCGCACCGGATAGAGCAGGAAGGCGAGCAGTAGCAGAAAGCCGACGTGGAGCGCGCGCGTGACCTGGCTGGAGAGCGGATAGAAGCCCGCCACCAGGAGCTGGTAGGCGGAGAACAGGATCGCCGCCCCGGTCACCGCGGCCAGCGCCCGGCCACCGAGATTGCGGGTGTGGCCGTGCTCCTGGAAGTCGGCGCCGGCGGCCGGGTGTTCGAGTTCGCCTAGCGGCTCATGGCTCATCAGCAGCGGCCGGTGCTGTGATCTATTTCAGCAAGCCCACTTCGCGGTAGTACTTCTCGGCGCCGGGATGCAGGGGCAGCGGCATATGGCGCGGTCCCTCTTCGCGCTTGATCGCTTTGGCGGCGGTGTGGGCGGCGACCATCTGATCGAGGTTCTCGTACATCGCCCGGGTCATTTTGTAGATCGTCTCGGTGGGTACGCCTTCGTGGGTGACGAGAAAGTTTTCGATGGCCACGGTGGCGACGGCGGCACCCTGGCCCTCGTAGGTGTTGGCGGGGATGGTCGCCGCGATGTAGGCCGGATCGTTGATCTTCGCCACGGTCTCGGCGGGTATGGGCACGACGACCATCTTCACCGCCGTCGCCAGATCGCGGATCGCCGAGACGCCGAGCCCCGCTGAGATCAGGGTGGCGTCGATCTGGCGGTTCTTCATCAGTTCGACCGATTCGCCGAAGGGCAGGTATTCGACCTTGCCCAGATCCTTGTAGCTCATGCCGGCGGCTTTGAGGATGGCGCGGGCGTTGATCTCGGTGCCCGACTTCGGCGCGCCGACGGCGACCCGCTTGCCCTTCAGATCGGCCAGGGTCTTGATGCCCGAGTCCACGCTGGCGACGATCTGGATGTAGTTGGAATAGATGCCGGCGACACCGCGCAACTTTTTCAGCGGCGTCTTGAAGCCGGCTTCCTCGTTGCCCTTCCAGGCGTCGGAGAGCGAGTCGCCGAGGCTGAAGGCGATCTCGCCGCGACCGGCCTGCAACAGGTTGAGATTCTCGGCCGAGGCCTTGGTCGCCTGCACCGAGGACTTGGCCTCGGGCAGGGCCTTGCCGTAGATCTGCGACAGGGCGACGCCGAGCGGATAGTAGACGCCGCTGGTGCCGCCGGTGAGCACCGCGATGAATTCGGCGGCGTCGGCGCCGGCGCTGGCGAGCATACAGGCGCAGAGCAAGAGCAGCAGGCGATGGCGCATGGGGATCTCCCGAGGTTAGCTGATGGATGGCTTTGCCGCTGGCCGGGCAGCGCATCCTCGGGCAGATTCTAGCCGATCCACAGGTACGCAACAGCGGACCGCAACAACCGCTAGAAGCTGCCCGGATAAGCGCCGCCGTCGATCAGCAGGTTCAACCCGGTGACGTAGCCGGCGGCAGCGCCGCAGAGATAGGCGCAGGCCTGACCGAACTCCTGCGGGTCGCCGATGCGCCCGGCCGGGATGGTGGCGATGCGCTCGGCCAGCACCGCGTCGTAGGCGAGGCCGCGCGCCTTGGCCGAACCGCCGACCACCGCCTTGACCCGA
>JAHFRE010000002.1:86887-91825 GCA_023258955.1 Sterolibacterium sp. | reverse complement strand
TGCAGGCGGTGGTGCTGATCGGCGCCGGGCGGGCTTTCTCCGGCGGTGCCGACATTCGCGAGTTCGGCACGCCGCGGGCCTTGGCCGAACCCAATCTGAACACCGTGATCCGCATCATCGAGGCAAGCAGCAAGCCGGTGATCGCCGCGGTCGGCGGCGTTGCCATGGGCGGCGGCCTGGAGTTGGCGCTCGGCTGTCACTTCCGCGTCGGCATCGCTGGCACCCAGATCGCCCTTCCCGAGGTCAAGCTGGGCATCCTCCCCGGTGCCGGCGGCACGCAGCGCCTGCCGCGCCTGCTCGGCGTCGAGACCGCGCTCAACATGATCGTCTCGGGAACGCCGGTGCTGTCCGAACAACTCAAGGACACGCCGCTGTTCGACGAATTCGTTGCCGGCGACCTGCTGGCGGGCGCGCTGGCCTTCGCCGCAAAGGTGGTGGCGGAGCAGCGACCGCTTGCGCGGGTGCGCGACATCAAGATCGACTACCCGAACGCGGAGGCCTTCTTCCAGTTCGCCAGGAACAGCGTAGCGAGCGTGGCGAAGAATTTTCCGGCCCCGGGCAAGTGCATCGACGCCGTCGCCGCCGCGGTGATGCTGCCCTTCGACGAGGGGCAGAAGGTCGAGCGCTCGGCCTTCCTCCATCTGGTCGCCACACCCGAGTCGCGCGCCTTGCGCCACGCCTTCTTCGCCGAGCGGGCCTGCGCCAAGATACCCGACGTGCCCGAGGACACGCCGCTGCGCAAGGTGGAGCGGGTCGCCGTGATCGGTGCCGGCACCATGGGTGTGGGCATCGCCATCAACTTCTTGAACGCCGGCCTGCCGGTGCTGCTGCTGGAGATGCAACAGGAAGCCCTTGAGCGCGGCATCGCCGGCTTGCGCAAGAACTACGAGGGCGCCGTCAACAAGGGCAAGCTCAAGCCCGAGCAATTGGACGCGCGCATGGCGCTGCTCACCGGCACCTTGCGCTACGACGAGCTGAAGGACGTCGACCTGGTGATCGAGGCCGTGTTCGAAGAGATGGGCGTCAAGGAGACGGTGTTCAGGAAGCTCGACGAAGTAATGAAGGAGGGGGCGATTCTGGCCTCCAACACCTCGACCCTGGACCTCAACCGGATCGCCGCTGCCACCCGCCGGCCGCGCGACGTGATCGGCATGCACTTCTTCAGTCCGGCCAACGTCATGAAGCTGCTCGAGGTGGTGCGCGGTGCGGCCACCGCCAACGAGGTGCTGGCGACGGTGATGAAGCTGGCCAAGAAGCTGAAGAAGACCGCGGTCGTCTCCGGTGTCTGCGACGGCTTCATCGGCAACCGCATGATCGAGCACTACGGGCGTGCCGCCGGCTTCCTGGTGGAGGAGGGCGCCAGTCCGCAGCAGGTCGACCGCGCCCTGGAAAAGTGGGGCATGGCCATGGGGCCTTTCCGCATGGCCGATCTGGCCGGTCTGGACATCGCCTGGGCGATACGCAAGCGGCGCTACGCGGAGCAGCCCGAACTCGCTTTTCCTCGCTTCGCCGACAGCTTGTGCGAGCTCGGCCGCTATGGCCAGAAGACCGGCTGCGGCTGGTACCTCTATCCGGCCGGCAGCCGCGACGCCGTTGCCGACGCGGAGGTTGAGGCGATGCTCGCCGCTTATCGCAAGACCCTGGGCAATGCGCCGCGCAAGATTCTCGATGCCGAGATCGTCGAGCGCTGCATCCTGGCCCTGGTCAACGAGGCGGCGCGCCTGCTCGAAGAGGGCATCGCCCAGCGCGCCTCCGACATCGACATGGTCTACCTGACCGGCTACGGCTTTCCCGCCCATCGCGGCGGCCCGATGCTCTACGCCGACGAACTCGGTCTCTACAACGTCGAGCGCAGCTTGCGCCGCCTGGCGGCGACCACCGGTGACCGCTTCTGGGAACCGGCGCCGCTGCTCTCGAGGCTGGCCGCCTCAGGAAAAACGTTCAACTGAAAGGACGGGATCATGGTCGACGCAGTCATCGTTTCCACCGCCCGCACCGGACTGGCCAAGTCCTGGCGCGGCGCCTTCAACATGACCCACGGCGCGACCCTCGGAGGCCACGCCGTCGCCGCAGCGGTGCAACGCGCCGGCGTGGAGCCGGCAGAGGTCGAGGACCTGATCATGGGCTGCGCCCTGCCCGAGGGTGCCGACGGCGGCAACATCGCCCGGCAGATCGCCCTGCGCGCCGGCCTGCCAGTGGGCACCGCCGGCGTCACGGTCAATCGCTTTTGCTCTTCCGGCCTGCAGGCGATCGCCATGGCGGCGCAGCGGGTGATCGTCGATCAAGTGCCGGTGATGGTGGCCGGCGGCGTCGAGTCGATCTCCTGCGTGCAGAACGAAATCAACCGCCACATGTTCGAGGAGGTCTGGCTCAAAGAGCACAAGCCTGAGCTCTACTGGAGCATGCTGCAGACCGCCGAGCAGGTGGCGAGCCGCTACGGCATCTCGCGCCAGCGTCAGGACGAGTACGGTGCGCTGAGCCAGAGCCGCGCCGCCGCGGCGCAGGCCGCGGGCCGCTTCAAGGACGAGATCGTGCCGATGACGACGATCATGGGCGTCGCCGACAAGGCGAGCGGTCGCCTATTCACCAAGGAAGTCACCATAGACAGCGACGAGGGCATCCGCGCCGACACCACGCTCGACGCGGTGAGCCGGCTGAAGAGCGTGTTTCCCGGCGGCTCGATCACCGCCGGCAACGCCAGCCAGTTCTCCGACGGCGCCTCTGCCTGCGTCGTGATGAACGGCAAATTGGCGCAGAGCCGCGGCATCGCGCCCCTCGGAATCTTCCGCGGCTTCGCTGTGGCCGGCTGCGAGCCCGACGAGATGGGCATCGGCCCGGTGTTCGCGATCCCGCGCCTGCTCGAGCGCGCCGGCCTCAAGGTCGACGACATCGGCCTGTGGGAGTTGAACGAAGCCTTCGCCGTGCAGGTGCTCTATTGCCGCGATAAGCTGGGCATCGCCGACGAGCGGCTCAACGTCGATGGCGGTGCCATCGCGGTGGGACATCCCTACGGCGTCTCCGGTTCGCGCCTGACCGGCCACGCCCTGATCGAGGGGAAGCGGCGCGGCGTCAAATACGTGGTCGTGACCATGTGCATCGGCGGCGGTCAGGGTGCCGCCGGCCTGTTCGAAGTCGTCTGAGGGAAAACCAATGAGCGTGAAGAAACTGTTCGACATTTCCGGTCGCGTCGCCATGATCACCGGCGGTTCGCGTGGCCTGGGGCTGCAGATGGCCGAGGCGCTGGGCGAGATGGGTTGCCGCCTGGCGATCACCGCCCGCAAGCAGGGCGAGCTCGACGAGGCTGCCGCCCATTTGCAGAAGATGGGCATCGAGGTGCTGACCGTCGCCGCTGACATGTCGAAGTTCGACGCCATTCCGGCGTTGGTCGACGCCGTGCTGACCAAGTACGGCACGATCGACATCCTGGTGAACAACGCCGGTGCCACCTGGGGTGCGCCGGCCGAGGAGCATCCGCTCGACGCCTGGAACAAGGTGATGAACCTCAACGTCACGGCCATGTTCGTGCTCTCGCAGTATGTCGGCAAGCGGGTGATGATCCCGAAGAAATCGGGCAGGATCATCAACATCTCTTCGGTCGCCGGCCTGGCCGGCGGCCCCCCCGACATGACCACGGTGGCCTACAGCACCAGCAAGGCGGCGGCGCTCAATTTCACCCGGGCGCTGGCCTCCGAATGGGGCAAGTACAACATCAACGTCAACGCCATCTGCCCCGGCTTCTTTCCCTCGCGCATGTCCAACGGACTGCTCGAGGTCATCGGCGAGGCGGTGGTCGCCGCCACCCCCCTGCACCGCCTCGGTGGCGAGGAGGATCTGAAGGGCACGGTGGTGTTTCTCGCCTCGGACGCCGCCCGCCACATCACCGGCCAATACATCGCCGTCGACGGCGGCGCCTGCACCGCCGTCTGAAGGCGATGAGCGACGATTCCGCAGGCACGGCGTCGCCAGCGCCGCTCTCAGCGCCGGAGACCGCTCGCCTGGAAGCCTGGCTGAACGAACACGTCGCAGGCTACGCCGGTCCGCTGACGCTGGAGCGCTTCCAGGGCGGCCAGTCCAATCCGACCTTCCTGCTGCGCACCCCCGCCCACGCCTACGTGCTGCGGCGCAAGCCGCCGGGCGCGCTGCTGCCCTCGGCCCACGCCGTCGATCGCGAATATCGGGTGATCAGCGCCCTGGCGGGCAGCGCCGTGCCGGTGGCGAAAAGCTACGCGCTGTGCGAAGACCCGGCGGTGATCGGCACCGCCTTCTACCTCATGGACTACGTCGCGGGTCGCGTCCTCTTTGATCCGTCGCTGCCCGGCATGTCTTGCGTCGAGCGGACTGCGATCTACGACGAGGCCAACCGCGTCATCGCCGCCTTGCACAGCGTCGATTATCAGGCGGTGGGTCTGTCCGACTACGGCAGGCCGGGCAGCTATATCGAGCGCCAGGTGGCGCGCTGGAGCAAGCAGTACCGGGCTTCGGAGACCGAGAAGCTGGAGGCGATGGACAATCTGATCGCCTGGCTGCCGCAGAACATTCCGGCGGGCGACGAGACCACCATCGTCCATGGCGACTACCGCCTCGACAACCTGATCTTCCATCCGACCGAGCCGAAGGTGCTCGCCGTGCTCGATTGGGAACTGTCCACCCTCGGCCATCCGCTGGTGGACTTCGCTTACAACTGCATGGCCTGGCGCCTGTCGCCGGGGCAGTTCCGCGGCCTGGTCGGCACCGATCTGGCCAAGCTGGGCATACCCGTCGAGGCCGACTACGTCGCCGCCTATTGCCGGCGCAGCGGCCGCAGCGAGCTCGCGGCCAAGGACTGGGAGTACTACCTCGCCTTCAACATGTTCCGCCTGGCCTGCATCATCCAGGGGATCATGGCCCGCGCCCTGCAGGGCAACGCCGCAAGCGCGGATGCGATCGAGACCGGCAAGC